>DASYCR010000665.1:0-2706 GCA_036500095.1 Polyangiaceae bacterium | reverse complement strand
CCCTCGACGCAGGCGCGCTGATCGCTGCGGAGCGTGGTGACCGCTCGTTCTGGGCGCTCTGGAAGGAGGCGGAGCTGCGGGACGTGGATGTCACGGTGCCGGCTCCAGTCGTGGTGCAAGTCTTTCGTGGGCCGCGCAGCGCTATCGTCTCAAAACTCTTGCGCGCCTGTATCGTCGAACCGCTCGACGAAGCGCGAGCGCGGCGAGCGGGCGTTCTATGCGGAGACTCCGAACAAAACGACGTGACCGACGCAGTGGTCGCGGCGAGCGCCGCGCAACGAGGAGATGACATCGTTACTTCGGATCCCACGGATCTCGCCGCGCTCTCCGCGTTTGCGCACGGTACCGGGCGAATCATCGCACTCTGAATCGCGTTCGCTCCGCCGAGCGTGATACTCTGATCAGCCATGACCGCGTCGTACCTCGCAAACGTCAGGTCCTGCTGCGTCGCGCTGGGGCTCGCTTCGGTCTCCGTCGCCTGTAGCTCGTCGAGCTCGACCGCGACGCCAAGCGGCGAAGCGGGCGCGAGCTCGGGCGGCTCCGGCGGGACAAGCTCCGCCGGAGTATCGGGCAATGCCGGTGGCGCTGCGGGCAACTCGGGCGTGAACGGCGGCACCGCGAACGGCGGAACGACAAGCGGTGGCGCCGCGGGCAACTCGGGCGCGAACGGCGGCTCTGCGAATGCGGGTTCTGGCGGCACCGCCGGAGCGAGCGGCAGCGCGGGCAGCGGCGGCGCGAGCGCGTCCGGCAAATGGGTGTACGGCTATTGGGCGGTCTGGCAAGCGAGCCAGTACCCGCTCGATAAAATCGCGTGGGCGGATCTCACGCACGCCGCGCTTTCATTCGTCGAGCCGCGCGCGCCGGCGGCCCCCACGACCAACAGCCCGTATGCGACGCTCGATTCGAGCAACGCCATCGACAACCTCGGTGCCACCGGCATGGCCGACTTCGCGAGCGCCGCACACGCCGGCGGAACGCGCCCGCTCATCTCGCTCGGCGGCGGCGGCGCGGGCGTCGGTTTTGCGGCAGCGGCGAGCTCGACCAATCGCACGCAGCTCGTCAGCGACATCGTCGCGGCCTGCGCCGAGTGGAACTACGACGGCGTCGATCTCGATTGGGAGGACTCCGTCAACTACGCCGATTTCAAGAGCTTGGTCACGGCGCTGCGCGCGGCCGCGCCGCCGGGATTTTTGATCACGGTGCCCGTCGGAGCCGTCAATCTGAACCTCGGCATCGACACGGACGCGAGTCAGATGTGGTCGCAAGCGTACGGCTCCGTGGATCAACTCAACGTGATGACGTACACCGGCTCGGGCGCCTATCCGGGCTGGGCGGTCTGGTATCTGGATCCGCTCACGGGTGAAGGCTCCAATCACCCGTTCGACGTCGCTTCGTCGCTCGCGGCTTGGGCGGCGCTCGGCATTCCGAAGGCCAAGCTGGGCGTTGGCATCGGTTTTTATGGGCGCGCGGTCGGCGCGCCAGTCACAGCCGCGCTTCAGAGCTACGGCAACGCGAGCGTGTTCGAGGACGACAGCACGCTCTCTTACGGCAACATCGTGCGTTACTTCGAGAACAAGGGCGGCGTGGTCTCCACTTGGGATAGCGCGGCGCAGACCACCGCGCTCTCCTGGCCGTCCGAGTTTCACCCCGCGTGGACGGATCAGTACCCAAGCGACCCCGGTCCCGCCACGCAATTTCTCACTTACGAAGACGTGCCGACCGTGCAAGCCAAAGCACAGTGGGTGAAAGACAACGGCTACGGCGGCACCATCATCTGGACCATCAACGAGGGTCTGCAGTTTCCGTACGGCGCGGACGGTTACAAGAACCCGCTGCTCGACGCGACGAGCGCCGCGTTCCGTTAGGCAAGCGGAAGGCGAGATCCGAGTCGCGTGCGCGACGCACTCGTGGTATGGTACCCGGTATGGCGACCAAGAAGGTGACCATCACGCTGGACGAAAAGCAGCTCGAGGCGATTCGCGCACTCGTCGCTACGGGCAAGGCGGACACGCTATCCGGCTTCATCAAACACGCCGTCTCCGTGTCGCTCGCTGACGTGGCGGGTTGGGGTGCGATGCTAGGCCTCGCACTCGAGCGCACCGGTGGCCCACTCACTCGCAAGGAGCGCTCGTGGGCTGACTCGATCCTCAAGGGCAACTCAGCCAGTGCGAAGCGCAAACGGCGCGCCGCATGAACGGACTGACTCTGGACGCCGGCGGTTTGATCGCCCTGGACCGAAACGATCGACGCGTGCTGGCGCTGCTCGCTCGCGCGGAAGAGCTTCGGGCGCACATCACCGTCCCCGCTACGGCGCTCGCTCAAGCGCTTCGCACGCCGGCCAAACAAGCTCGCCTGTCACGCTTGCTCCGACAACCCAGCACTCGGATCGTGCCGCTCGACGGTCCGGACGCCAGCCAGGTCGGCATCCTCCTGGCGGCAACGCGCAGTACCGATATCGTCGACGCGCACGTCGTCATTTGCGCGCGCCGTAACGCCGAATCTATCGTCACGAGTGATCCTGGGGATTTGAAACGGCTCGATCCCGGCGCGCGCCTGGTCGTCGTTTGACAGACCCGCCCTTCGGTCCTACTTCGTGCGCATGAGCAGCGACGCGACATCGCGCGACATCGGCCCGGACGATCCGGTACCGGGCGTGCGCCACGTGGTTTTGGTGATGAGCGGCAAAGGCGGCGTCGGCAAGAGCAC
>DASYCR010000664.1:0-3971 GCA_036500095.1 Polyangiaceae bacterium | reverse complement strand
CGGCGCGGCGACACGCTCTGGGATCTGTGCGATCACTACTACTCGAACCCGTGGGCGTGGCCCAAGGTGTGGAGCTATAACCCTCAGATCCTGAACCCGCACTGGATCTACCCGGGCGACCAAGTCAGGCTCCGCGATCCGAACGCGCCGCTCGCCCAAGCCGTAGCCACCGGGACCATCGCGCTCGGCAACGGTCAAGATCGGCTGATCAACCGTCGTCCGTCGGTGCCGAAGGACACGGTGTTTTTGCGCGATCAAGGCTTTCTCGGCGACGAGAAGCGCGACGTGTGGGGCGAGCTGATCGGCGCCACCGAAGAGCAGATGATGCTCGCCGACGGCAACCACGTGTTTTTGATCATGCGGCCCGGGGTGGATTTGCAACCCGGGCAGCAGCTCACCGTGTTCAATGCGGTGCGCCCGCCGGACAAGGTCCCCGGCGCGCGCACGCCGCCCGGGCAGATCGTGTCGGTGCGCGGCACGGTGAAGGTGAAGAGCTTCAATCCTCAGACGCGCGTCGCCGAAGCCGAGATCATCGAATCGCTGGACGTGATCGAACGCGGCGCCAAGGTCGGGCCCGTGACGCGGCGCTTCACGGTGACTCCGCCGCACAAGGCCACCGGCCAAATCGCCGCGCGCGTGCTGACGAGCCTCTATCCTTATGTTTACCTCGCCCAAGACCAGGTCGTCTTTTTGGATCACGGCAGCGAGGACGGCCTGGTGACGGGCAATCGCATGTTCATCTTGCGGAAGGGCGACAGTTGGCGCGCGAGTTTGACGACGGGCTCGCGCATGACGCGCGATCGCATGCGCGTCGACACGCCGCAGTGGGCGGAGGTCGAGACGACTCCGGTGATCGGTGACGACAGCAAGTTCCCGGCGGAGTCGGTCGCTGAGCTCAGAGTCTTGAGCACCGAGAAATACAGCGCGATAGCGCTCGTGACCCAGTCCACGCGCGAGATCGTTTCGGGCGACCTGGCCGTGACGCGCCCCGGGGAGTAGGCTCCGGGCCAGGCCCATGGCCCGGAATCGCGTCTTTTTTCCGCAGGAGGCTCTCAACCGCTGGATGGCGGTCGGCGAGGTGGAGTTGTCTCTGGGCACGCTCACGATTCGGCGCGAGCGGCGCAAATATCGTCTGCTCGAGGCCGCGCGCGTGCTCGACGAAGTCAGCGGTCTGCCCGATCCGCACGAGATCACGGGCAAGGTGAAGACGGTCGCATATCTAGGAGAGCTCGGTGCGTCGCTGCTCGGAGAGTCGATGGTCATCGCGGACAACGCGTATCAGGTCGTGCCGGGCTTCGTTGGTTCGCCGATCGGTTCGTTCGCCGAGCACCGCGCCGAGCACAGCTTTCCGCTCGTGCCCTTGAAGCGCCCCGACGTGCCCGCTCCCGGCAGCGACGAAGAGCTGCTCGCGTCGTTCCTAGTGCGAAACCTTTGAGCGTAGACCCATGCAGGATACCGCGACGATCGCTTTTTTTCTCGGTGTGATCGCGTACTCGGTCGCGGCGACGCTATTTTTCTTGGAGCTCGCGCGGCGTGAGCCTGGCGTGCGGGGCGCGCAATGGGCGCCGCGCGTGCTCGCGATCGGCGCCGTGGCGCACGCCGCGCACATCGTTACGGCGAGTTTGCTCTCGCGCGTTTGCCCGGTGGAGTCGCTGCACTTCGGGCTCAGCTTGAGCGCGCTCATCGCGGTTACCGTCTACTTGCTCGTACGCAAGCGTCTGCGCATGAACGCGATTGGCGCGTTCATCGCGCCGGTCGCGCTCACGTTCCTGATCGGCGCGCAATTCGTGGGCGAGGCGAGCGCGGCCGCGGCGTCCTTGCCGCGCGGGCTTTTGGCCTTGCACATCGCGGCCAACGTCTCGGGTGTCGGACTGTTTTTGATCGCGGGTGCGGCCGGCGCGTTTTATCTCGTGCAGGAGCGCCGCCTGCGCAAAAAGCATGTGAAAAGCGGCGGCTCGCGCCTGCCCGCTCTCGATCTCCTGGAGCGCACCGAACATCGCTTGCTGCTCGCGGGCTTCCCGCTCCTCACGTTCGGCGTGGTGACGGGTGCGCTGTTCGTTCATCGGCTCGGCGAAAACGGCAACGCGGACTTTTTCCGCACCTTGCTCGGCTACGCCACCTGGCTCTTGCTGGCCGGCGTGCTCTTTCTGCGCCAAGCCGCCGGCGTACGCGGTCGTCGCGCGACGTACGGCACGCTCGCGGGCGTGGTGTGCATGCTGCTCGTGATGCTGCTCTACGCGGTGCGGCTCGGTGGAGGCAGCTCGTGATCGTCGTCGTCGGGCTGTCGCACCGCACAGCGCCGATCGCCGTTCGCGAACGTCTGGTGTTGGGCTCGGACGCGCTGCCGGGCTTTTTGCGTCAACTCACAGAGCGACCGGAGGTCGGCGAGGCGCTCTTGATTTCGACCTGCAATCGCGTCGAGTTGGTGGCGGCCGGACGCGCGGGAGCGGACGCGCTCGAGCGCGTGGCACAAGCGTGTCGCGAGGCGCTCGCGGCCCATGGTCGTGAGATCGAGCCCCACCTGTATGCGTACACGGGCGGCGCCGCCGTGCGCCATCTGTTCCGCGTGGCCGCCTCGCTCGATTCGCTGGTGGTGGGCGAACCGCAGATCCTAGGCCAAGTCAAAGAGGCCTACGACGTCGCGCGCAAGCTCGGTACGGTCGGTTCGATTCTGCACCGCACGCTGCCGCGCGTGATCCGCGCGGCCAAGCGCGTGCGCACCGAAACCGCGATCGGCAGCGGGCAGGTGTCGGTGCCGAGCGTGGCCGTCGAGCTCACGCGCCAGATCTTCGGCGAGCTATCCGGTCGCGCGGTGTTGCTGGTCGGTTCCGGTGAGATGGCCGAGGCGGTCGCGCGTTTGCTCAAGGGAGCCGGCACACAACTGTCGGTGATCGGCCGCACGCCGGAGCGCGTCGCGGAGCTCGCCGACAGCGTCGGCGGTAAATCGCTCGCTTGGGCTGATTTGAAATCGGCGCTCGGCGTCGCGGACGTGATCGTGAGCAGCACGAGCGCGCCCGGCTTCGTGATCGACCACGAAATGGTCGCGTCTGGCCGCAAAGCGCGGCGCGGGAAGAACCGCTTTTTCATCGACCTGGCGGTGCCGCGCGACATCGAGCCGTCGATCGAGCGGCTCGACGGCGAGTTTTTGTACAACATCGACGATCTATCGCAGGTCGTCGCCGAGGCGCTCTCGTCGCGCTCGCGCGAAGCCGACGCGGCCGAGGCGATCGTGGCGCGCGAAGCCGAGGGCTACGACCGCTGGGCGGACGCCGAGCAAGCCACGCCCACGATCGTCGCGCTCCGCGCGCGGCTGTCTGCCGCCCTGGAAGAAGAGCTCTCGCGCAGCCTGCGCGGCAAGTTGAAACACCTCGGTCCGGACGACCGCGCCGCCCTCGAGCGCATGGTCGAATCCGCGCTCAATCGCATGCTGCACCAACCGACCGTGCGCCTCCGCCAAGCCGCCCTCGATCGCAACGGCGACGTATTGCCGCTCGATCAACTGAGCCTCGCGTTGAGCGAGCTCTTCGCGCTCGCCTCCGAGCCGAACGCGGAGGAAGGCGAGGATCCGGCGGACTCCGAGCCTCGCGCGGTGGCCGTGCGGCGCTAGAATGCGGCGCGGCTCAATCCGGTGACAGCACGATCGGGTACACGACCGTGACGATGCCGCCCTCGGGCGGGTAGAACTTGAACGTGCGAAAGGCGGCGACCACGCACTCGGTGGTTTCTGGATCGGGCAGCGTCGAGCTGTCGAGCCTTGCGTCCGAAACGTTACCGGCGCGGTCGATCACGAAGCGCGTGGTGATCCTGCCCGTGAGGTTTGGATTTTTGGCGAGCCCGCGTTCGTAGCACTCGCGGAAAACGCCGAACTTTGCACGGATAATGCTTTGAATCAGTTCGGGGGGGAGGCGCCCCTGGACCACTGCTCGCGCTCCAGGCAGCAGATCCTCGTCCGTCCGATATTCGGACGCGAC
>DASYCR010000663.1:0-3962 GCA_036500095.1 Polyangiaceae bacterium | reverse complement strand
GTGCTGCGTTTCGCGCGCGACTGGTCGAGGCCGGAGTAGCCGCGCCGCTCGAGGTTTCGGACGTGCACGAGTCGCGCGACGGCACGCGCAAGCTCGTACTGTGCGCGGCCGACGGCGCGCGCGTGGAGTGCGTCATCATTCCGATGACAGATCTCACCGACGCGGACGCCAGCGCACCCGACGATGATGCGGACGATGCGCGCGCAGAGGAGGCGAATCAGCTGCCCGAGCGCGTCACGCTCTGCATCTCGACCCAATTCGGCTGCGCGATGGGCTGCGTTTTCTGCGCGAGCGGGCAAGCGGGCTTGCAGCGAGGCCTACGGGCATCCGAAATCGCAAGCCAGGTGTATTTGGCCAGGCGCTACCTGCGACCGAGCGAGAGCCTGAAGAACTTGGTGTTCATGGGCATGGGCGAGCCGCTCCACCACTACGACGAAACCGTCCGCGCGATCCGCCTGCTGGCGCACCCGGATGGGCTCGGCATCAGCACGCGCCGGATGACCGTGAGCACGGTCGGCCTCGTGCCGGGTATCGCGCGGCTCGGTCAGGACTTCGCCGGAAAAATAGGCTTGGCTGTCTCCGTACACGCGCCGGACGACGAGACTAGAAATCGCATTTTGCCCATCAATCGGCGCTATCCGCTGTCGGAGCTGATCCCGGCCCTGCGCGCGTATCCACTGCCCAAGCGCCGTCGTATCACGATCGAGTACACGCTCGTCGCGGGCGTGAATGACGGCGTCGAGCACGCACGAAAGCTCGCCCTGCTCTTGCGCGGCATTCCCGTCAAAGTGAACCTGATCCCGATGAATCCGATCTCGGCGTCCGAGCTGCGCGCGCCCGAAGCCAAGAGCGTAGTTGCATTTCAAAGTACGCTCGCTGCTGCTGGCTACAGCTGCTTCGTGCGGACTCGGCGGGGTGACGAGGTGTCGGCGGCTTGCGGTCAGCTTGCGATGACCGAGGATCTGCTGCGTCAAAAACGCGAGCGCGACGCGGCACGCAGCAACCGAGGCGCCTAGCCGATGTTTCGCAAAGTGCTGGTCGCCAATCGCGGCGAGATCGCCTGCCGCGTGTTGCGCACGTGCGAACGACTCGGCGTGGCCACCGCGGCCGTGTTCTCGGACGCGGACGCACTGTCTCCGCACGTCGCGCTCGCGGACGAGGCGATCCGCATCGGTCCCGCGCCCGTGCGCGATAGCTACCTCAATATTGCCGCTCTGGTCGACGCGATCAGGCAATCGGGAGCCGACGCGGTGCACCCCGGCTACGGCCTGCTCAGCGAGCGTCGGGATTTCGCGGAAGCCGTCGCCGCCGCAGGAGCGGTGTTCATCGGTCCTCCGCCGGAGGCTCTGGCCGCGCTGGGAGACAAGCTCCGCGCGCGCGCGGTCGCGCGTTCAGTCGGAGTCGAGCCGCCCCCGGGCAGCGCAACCGCTATCGACCCTGCGGATGAAGCGGCGCTCGCGGCAGAGCTCGCGCGCATCGGGCTTCCGGTGTTGATCAAGGCCGCGGGCGGTGGTGGCGGCATCGGCATGCAGATCGTCAGGGAGGTCGACGTGCTGAAGGCGGCCGCGCAGACGTGCGCGGATCGCGGTCGCGCGGCCTTCGGCGATTCACGGATTTATCTCGAGCGCTACCTCGAACACCCCAAGCACATCGAGGTTCAGATCTTCTGCGACGCACACGGCCACGCGGTCGCGCTCGGTGAGCGTGATTGCAGCGCGCAGCGACGGCACCAGAAGGTGCTCGAGGAATCACCGTCGCCAGCGGCCTTTTTCGTGGGGAATTCGGGTGAGGAGCGGCGCCAAGCGCTGGCCGAGGCCGCGCTCAAGATCGTGCGTGCGGTCGATTATCGCGGCGCCGGAACCGTGGAGTTCGTCGCAGACGCGTCGGGCACGCTCTATTTCCTCGAGGTCAACGCGCGACTACAGGTCGAGCATCCCGTGACGGAATGGGTGACGGGCTTGGACCTGGTCGAGCTTCAGCTGCGCGTCGCAGACGGGCAGCCACTGGCGCCCGCCGTTCTCGCGCCGACGCTCACGGGGCACGCGATCGAGGCCCGTCTCTACGCCGAAGATCCACGCAAGGGCTTCATCCCCCAACCGGGTCGGTTGACGCGGCTGCGGCTGCCGGAGGGCATGCCTGGCATTCGCGTCGACAGCGGCGTACTCGAGGGTGCGGAAGTGACGACGCACTACGATCCCATGCTGGCGAAGATCTCGGCGCACGGACGTGATCGAACCGAGGCGCTCGAACTCCTGCGCGCGGCGCTCGAGCAGACCGTCGCGGAGATCGCGGGGCCGAAGGGCCCGCGCACCACGAACCGCGAGTTCCTGCTCACGGTCCTCGGCAGCGACTCATTTCAGAGCGGCCAATACGACACCGGGCTTCTGGAAACCCTGGCAAAAACCGCTTAGATCCGCGAGGATAGTGCGATGTCACCGGCGGATCCGACTGATGATGGAGCCCTGCTCGCGCAGGCAGCAGCGTGGGCTGATAGCGATCCCGACTGCGTGACCGCCAAGGAACTCCGCGATTTGGTCGACCAGAAAGCGGTCGGCGAGCTTCGTGAGCGGATGCACGGCGAGCTCGAGTTCGGCACGGCAGGACTGCGAGGCATTGTCGCGGCGGGCAGCGCGCGCATGAACCTGGCGGTGGTCCGACGCGCAACACGCGCTCTCGCCGAACACTTGCTGAGCCGAATGCCTGATGCTCGGACTCTGCCGGTTGTGGTTGGGTTCGACGCGCGCATCGATAGCCGTCGCTTCGCGGATGACGCGACGCAGGTCCTGCTCGCAGCCGGGATCCCGGTGAAGCGCTTCGCGGACCCGGTCCCCACGCCGATCGTCGCATACGCCGTGCGAGTCTTCAGCGCGCAAGCAGGCATCGTGATCACCGCCAGTCACAACCCGCCTGAGTACAACGGGTACAAGCTGTACCTCGGCAACGGCGTACAAGTCGTCGCGCCGGACGACGCCCAGATCGCTCAGCTTATGCGCGAACTCGGGCCAGCGAATCAAATCCCAATCGAGCCGCACGGCCTCGCCCGGGCCGATGTCATCCCCGACGAGCTCTTCGATCGCTACCTGGCCGACACGCGGGCCGAGCTCCCGCCCGTGTCCGCCGATCACGGGCTCCGCATCGCCTACACACCGCTGCACGGAGTGGGGGCGTCCTATTTGCAACGAGCCTTCGAGTACTTTGGTTACCGAAATGTGGAAATGGTGTCCGCGCAGCGCGAGCCGGACGGTCACTTTCCCACCGTTCATTTCCCCAACCCGGAGGAGCCGACCGCGCTCGAAAGCGTGCTGCAACTCGCGCGCGATGTGAACGCCGACCTCGTGCTAGCCAACGATCCGGACGTCGATCGGTTGGCGGTGGCCGTGCCCACGCCGGCCGGGCGCTGGCTCGCGCTCACGGGCAATCAGATTGGTCTGCTCTTGGCCGACTACCTGCTCGAACGCGGACAGCGGTCACCGGGGCGTCAAGTGATCTCGACCTTCGTCTCGTCACCGATGCTCGAGAGCATTGCGCGCGCGCATGGAGCGCACGCTGAGCGCACGCTGACCGGCTTCAAGTGGTTGTGGACCGCGGCTTTGGCGCTCGAGAACACGCAGGGTCGGCGGTTTTGCTTCGGCTACGAGGAGGCGCTTGGTTACTCCGTGATTCGCGCTGTGCGGGACAAAGACGGTATCAGCGCGGCGCTCGCCTTCGCAGGCCTAGCAAGTGAAGCCCGCGCACGAGGACAAAGCGTGCTCGAGCGTTTGCAGGCGCTCTACGCGCGTCACGGTCTGTGGGCGAGCGTTCAGCACAGTGTCGTGCTCACGGGCACGTCGGGCGCTGGGCGCATTGTCGACGCGATGGCGCGGCTTCGCGCCGCACCGCCTAGCAAAATCGGCGAACACACGGTCGTCTCCAGTCAGGATTTTGCGAAGCCGGAACGCGAAGCACCCGCGTGGCGCGGCGCG
>DASYCR010000662.1:0-2404 GCA_036500095.1 Polyangiaceae bacterium | reverse complement strand
GTTGTTTCGCTCAAATCTACGCTCCGGCTCGGTCTCGATCAATCGCGCTTCGCTGACGCGCGGCATCCGACATTGAGCCCTCGGATCGCACGCCGGAGCCAACCGCGGATCGAGCCAGAAAGCCGCAAAAGGTGCGCTTCGAAAATCGAGCTAACGGCGAATTAAATGCGCCGAGCTATGCTGCCGCTGTCCCGCCATGTCTCGCCGCGCCGCTCTCTTCGATCTGGACCGCACGCTCGTGCGCATCGACACCGCGCGCCTGTACACGCGCTTCCGTCGCGATCGCGGCGAGGCGTCCCTGCGCGACGCGTTGCAGGTTGCCTGGTGGGGGCTGCAATATACCTTGGGAGTGATCGACGCGCCGCGCGTGGCGCTTGCGGCGCTCGCGAGCTTTGCCGGCAAAGAAGAGCAATGGCTGCTCAAGAACTGTGAAGAGTGGTTCCCGCAATACGTGCTGCCCGAGATCCAGGCGCGCGGCCGTGAAATCGTGAAGGGTTATCGCGAGGCCGGCGACCTGGTCGCGATCGTCACGGCCGCAACGGTGTACGCGGCCCGGCCGGTCGCGCGGGAGATCGGCATCGAGCACATCGTTTGCTCCGAGCTCGAGCTCGATCAGCAGCGCCGCTTCACTGGCCGCGTCGTGGAGCCGCTTTGCTACGGCCAGGGCAAGGTCACGCTCGCGGAGCGCCTGCTGGCGCGCGAGGGCATCGCTTTCGAGAACGTCACGTTCTACAGCGACAGCATCACGGATCTGCCGCTGCTATCGCGCGTGAGCGTGCCGATCGCCGTCAACCCCGATCGGCGCCTCGCGCGCACGGCCAAGAGTAAGGGCTGGAAAATCGAGCTTTGGTGAGGCTCCGATTAGGGTGCGCTGGGCGGCTAGCTGAGGCATCCCCTCACTTTTAGGCAAGAATCCGGCAGCTCGCCGTCTGCGGCGCTCGGGGCCCCGCAGACCCACAAAAATGAGCGTCGAAACAGCTTCGACGGGCGAGAGGCACCCACGAGTTTCAAGCGTGCGGCGAAGCAAACTTGTGCGCGAAGCCTGGCTCGAACAGCAGAAGTCGTGCTGCCATTCGAAATGAGGGGATCTCTCAGGGCGGCTAGCCCTTGACGCGAATGGCCCAGAGCAACTTGGCCATGCTGCGGAGCACGTTCGGCACGCGTTTCATCAAATTGATCGACGGTGGTCGCTTTTCCATGACGCGCGTCGGGATCTCGACCACGTTGAGATCTCTGCGATACGCGCGGATCACCATTTCGCTCGCGAACACGTCTTTCTCCACGACGCACGTCATCACCACGGGCAGCAGCAGATCGCGCTTGAAGCCCTTGAGCCCGTGCGTGTCGGTGCCGCGAAAGCCCAGTAGGAGGCGGAGCATGCCGGTGTACACCAGGCTCGCCGCGTGGCGGAACAGCGGCCGCTCGTCTTGGGCTCCACCGATCAACTTCGAGCCGACGACCATGTCGGCCTGCCCGCTGCGTAAGAGCGCCACGGCGCGCTGATGAAAATCCGTGTCGCATAGGTCGATCTCGTCGCACAACACCAGCGAGCCGCGCGCTTGCTGAATGCCGAGTCGCAGTGCTTTGCCGTAGTTGGGCTCACCCGCCGAGAGCATGCGCACTTCGGGATATTTCTCGCCGAGTTCCTTGGCAACGGCCACGGTGCGATCGCGCGAGCCATTTTCGGCCAAGACGATTTCGTAGTGCCAACCGAGCGGGCTGAGGCGCTCACGCAAGTCGACGACCGCGGCGTGCAGGATCGCCTCCTCGTTGTAGATCGGGATGACGATCGAAATCTCGGGATCGGCCTTCGCTGCGGCGCTGTCCATCTTGAAGCGCGCGGAAGCTAACACTAGTCGGAGGCTCGATCACCCCTCAGATCAGCTCAATGTGCGGCGTTCCAGTTGGCCCCGTGCCCGACGTCCACCGTCAGCGGTACGGCCAGCGAAAATACGCCTTCCATCGCGGCTTTGATCTTGGCCTCCGCCTCGGGCACCTCCGCTTCCGGTACCTCGAAAACTAGCTCGTCGTGCACGCTCAGGATCATGCGCGCGCCGGGCGTGGGAGGCTCCTCGAGCGCCAGCATGGCGAGCTTGAGAATATCTGCGGCGGTGCCTTGAATCGGCATGTTCATGGCGATGCGTTCGGCGGCGAGCCGCTCGGCGCGGTTGGCGCTGCGAATCGTGGGCAGGAGTCGGCGGCGACCGAGCGCGCTCTGTACGGCCTCGCCGGCGCGCGCCTTCTCGAGCGTCTCGTTCATGAAGCGTCGCACGCCCTCGTAGCGACGAAAGTACGCCGCGATGAAGCTCGACGCATCCATCCGCGGGATGCCCAGGGATTTGGCGAGCCCGCTCTCGCCCTGACCGTAGATGACGCCGAAGTTCACGGCCTTGGAGCGTGTGCG
>DASYCR010000661.1:0-3210 GCA_036500095.1 Polyangiaceae bacterium | reverse complement strand
GTCCGGCGTCACCGGAGATTTTCGCGACAGCTCCGCGCTGCGCGAACTCTTTGCGCTCGCTGCGCGCGTGCTCGCGCCGGGTGGCCTGCTGCTGCTGAGCGCGCACGTCGCCTTCGAAGGCTACACGCCGGAGCTCGCGGCGCGCGAGTGGGCGCAGCAAAATTCCGCGCTGTTCTTCACGCGTGACGAGCTCGCGAACGCGCTCGCCGGCCTGCCGTTCGAGCTCGCCGGAGATGACTCGGCGTTCGATTTCGAGCAAGGACATTTGCCCGAATCCGGCTGGCCTCCCACGCCCGAGTACCCGGAATGGGCGTCCGGCACGCACCTGTACGCGCTCGAGCGCGAGCACTCTCCGATCGAGCTCAGGTGGCTGCTATACCGAAGGTCGGTTTCATGACCCAACGCAAGCCCAAAAAAGATCGCGAGACCAACGCCGCGATCTTGCGCGCCGCCATGTTGCGCCGTCTGCCTCGCCAGCTGAGGGCGACCAGCGAGGTCGCCATCCCGGCCGTGCCCGGCTTGCTCGACCACTACGTGCAAATGTTCGGGACGCTCTTTGCGACCGTCGGACGGCCCTTCTCGGCGGAGGAGCTCGCCCACATGCGCGGCTTGCTGGAGACGAAGCTGGCCGAAGCCTACGCTATTTCCCCGTTTTCCAAGGTCGTCGTCAAATACCAAACTGATCCACTGCCCAAGACATCGCTCACGTACTGGGTCTCGATCGCGGAGTCTTCAATCGCCAGTGAGTACGCGACCTGGGTGAACGCCAGAACGCCGCCGCTCTTCGGCTCGCGCCCCGACGCGAAGGTGATGGAGCTCGCGAGCTCGCTCGGCTCCCCGGAAGAAGTACCGGTGATCGACATCGGAGCGGGCACCGGCCGCAACACCATCCCGCTCGCGCAAGCGGGCTTCCCAACCGACGCGGTCGAGCTCGCGCCGTCGCTCGCCGCCATTTTGCGCGAGGAGCTCGCCAAACACGAGCTCATGAAAACTCAGGTCTTCGAGGGCAACATCCTCGACCCGAACCTCGCCCTACCGAGCGAGCACTATCGCCTGGTCGTGCTGGCTGAAGTCGTCGCGTCGCACTTCCGCGACGTCGCCGAGATTCGCGCGCTATTTCAAGCCGCGCAGAAACTGCTCAAGCCCGGCGGTCTGCTCGCGTTCAGCGCATTTCTCACCAGCGACGGCTACAAGGCCGACGCCGCCGCGCGTGAGCTCTCGCAAGTCCTGTGGTGCTGCTTGTTCACGCGCCGGGAATTGGCCGAGGCGGCGCTCGAGCTCCCGTTCGAGCGCGTCTCAGACGAATCCGTCGCGGATTACGAACGCGCGCGCGTGCCCGACGCCGACTGGCCCCCCACCGGCTGGTTCAACGAGTGGGCGGGCGGCCAAGATCTATTCGATCTCCCGGAAGGCAGGCCGCCGCTCGAGCTGAGGTGGCTCGTGTATCGGCGGACGTGACGTGCGTGTATGATCGCCTCAGAGGTGGATCCACATGGAGGAGCTGATGAGTCGAGCGTCAAGACTCTGCACATTCCTAGCGTTCGCTGCCGCACTCGGCTGCTCGAGCTCTGGCCCGGAGTGCCAACAACTGCGCTGCTCGGACGTGCTCCGCTTGGATATTCGGGACGAAAACGGAGCCCGCGTCGTCGACAATGTTTCGATCATGAACCAATCATCCAGCCCACCCGCGAGCGTGATTCCTTGTGATCCCTCCGATCAGTGCAGCTACATCATTTCGGATCCGCCGCCGCACCTCATCATAACCGTAGCCGGCTATCAAACCGTGCTCGTCGACTATACCCGTGAGTTTGACTCCTGCGGCACTCCGCTGAGTCAGAGAATGCAGATCAACCTCGCGCCGGCGAATGCCTCAACCTCGCCGTCTCTGACTCGCCTGACCGGGAACAGCTGCGGATAGCCAGTCACTATGTTACTGGCAAACCCCCGCGGTGCACGTCATGCCCATCGCGCAGCGGTTGTCGCAGGTGCCGCAGTTGGTTGCGCTCTTCATGGGGTTCACGCAGTTGGTGCCGCACAGCTTCTGGCCGGTCGGGCAAGCGTCCGCGCATTGGCTGGCCGCGCAGAGTTGACCCGCGGGACACGCGGTGCCGCACGCGCCGCAGTTCGCGTCGTCCGTGCTGGTGTCGACGCACTCGCCGTTGCAGAGCATCGCAGTGGCTTCGCCGCCGCAATTGGCGGTGCACACGCCGGCTTCACACAGCTGGCCGCTCGGGCAGATCGTGCCGCACGCGCCGCAGTTGGTCTCCGACGTTTGTACGTTCACGCAATTGCCGGGGGCGCACAGGGTTCCGCCGAGGCAGGTGTCGGTGCAGGCGCCGTCTTGGCAGGCCTGACTCGCTGGACACGCCTTGTCGCAGCCGCCGCAGTTTTCGCGGTCGCTCTGCGTGTCGGTCAGCGCGAGCGCGCAGTCCGTGAAGGCGCCGTCCATGCCGGCGCTGAACGTCGCGATCTCCTGGCACTTGCCGAGCAAGCACGCCTGGCCACCTTTGCACGCCGTGCCGCACGCGCCGCAGTTGAAGGCGTTGCTGCGCAAATCGACGCAGCTCGAGCCGCACAGCGTTTGCGCGCCGCAATCGTCGACGCAGGTACCTTGCACGCAGCGCTGCGTGTTCGAGCACACGGTGCCGCACGCGCCGCAGTTCTGGCGCGCGCTGCTGACGTTGACCGGGCGACCGTCGCAGTCCTTGATCACGCCGCCCGCGGTGAACGCCTCGCACTTGCCGTTTTCACAAGTGGTCTCGGCCGGGCACACGGTGCCCGCGCTGCCGCAGTTCAGATCGTCGTTGGCGTACGAGACGCAGTTGCCCTCGACCATGGTGAGCCCGGCCGGACACGTGCTGACGCACGACAGGCCGTAGCAGACCTGGCCCGCGGCGCAGGCGGTGTCACAGCCGCCGCAATGCGAGAACTGATCCTGATTGGCGCAGCGATCCGTGCAGAGCAGCTGTGTGTCGCCACAGGCGGCCACGCACTTGCCACCGACGCAGTCTTCCGTGGCCGCGCAGGCTGTGCCGCAGGCGCCGCAGCTCGCGTCGGACGTGTTCAGGTTGACGCAAATGCCACCGCAATTCGTAAGGCCCGGCGCGCAGGCCGTACCGCACGTACCGTTGAGGCAAACTTCACCCTGGGCGCAGGCGTGAAAGCAATCACCGCACGAACCGACGTTGCTGGTCGTGTCGACGCACGTGC
>DASYCR010000660.1:0-3205 GCA_036500095.1 Polyangiaceae bacterium | reverse complement strand
GCTCGCCGCGCACGGCGGCAGCGATCCGCTTTTTGAGCGCGTGGTCGAGCTCGTTGCTTGGAGCGAGCACGACGAATAGGTAGAGCGTGCCGCTCGAATCGCTGAGCGAGCCAGTGTCCACCACCAGGCTGTCGGCGATTTCCGGCAGGGCCTCGACCACGCGGTAAAATTCGCTGGTGCCCATGCGCACGCCGCCGCGGTTCAACGTGGAGTCCGAGCGACCGTAGATCACGGCGGTGCCGCGCGGCGTGAGCTTGACCCAGTCGCCGTGCCGCCACACGCCGGGATAGCTCGAGAAATAACTATCCCGTAGGCGGGCGCCGTCGGTATCTCCCCAGAAACACACCGGCATGGCCGGAAACGGCGCCGTCAGCACGAGCTCCCCCACTTGATCGACGACACTCTCGCCGCGCTCGTCGAAGGCTTCGATTTTCACGCCGAGCCCGCGACACTGGAGCTCCCCCGCATAGACGGGCAAAAGCGGACACGAGAGCAGGAACGCCGTGCACACGTCCGTGCCGCCGCTCACGGAGGCGAGCAGGACGTCGCGCGAGACGTGCTCGTAGACCCAACCGAAGCCGTCCGCGGGCAGCGGCGCGCCGGTCGTACCGATCGCGCGCAGCGAGGAGAGATCGTTCTTTTTGCCGGGCTCGAGCCCCGCTTTTTGGCAGGCCAGGAGAAACGGCGCGCTCGTGCCAAAGTAAGTGAGCCGCTCACATTCCGCGAGCTGCCACAGCGCGCCGAGCGTGGGATACGCCGGACTCCCGTCGTAGAGCACGATCGTCGCTTCGGCGAGCAGCCCGGCCACGAGGTAGTTCCACATCATCCAGCCCGTGGTGGAAAACCAGAAAAAGCGATCCTGCGCTCCCAGATCCCCGTGCAGGCCGAGCGCCTTGAGATGCTCGAGCAACATGCCGCCGTGCCCGTGCACGATCGCTTTGGGTAAGCCTGTGGTGCCCGAGGAATAGAGCACCCAGAGCGGATGCTCGAACGGCACCGGATCAAAGGCCAAGGGCGCCGTCTCCGCCAGCAACTCTTCGAAGCTGAGCGCGCCGGCGAGCGCGGCTCCTTCACCGACGAGCACGGTGGCGGCGAGACTCGGCAACGCCTTGCGAATTTTATCGAGTTCCGCGCTGCGCTCGAAGACCTTGCCACCATAGCGATAACTCGTGACGGCGATGAGCAGCTTGGGTTCGATCTGGCGGAATCGATCGAGCACGCTGCTCGCGCCGAACTCCGGCGAACAGCTCGACCAGATTGCACCGAGGCTCGCGCACGCGAGAAACGCGATCACTGCTTCCGGCGCGTTCGGCAACACCGCCGCCACGCGATCACCGCGGCCGACCCCGAGCCGAAGCAGGCCGGCGCGCGCGCGCGCCACGCGCTCCCGCAGTTCGCCATAGCTGTACTCGACTCGCCCACCCTCTTCCGAGCGGGCGATCACGGCCAAACCCTCACTGGCGGCGCGCAGAGCGTGCTCGGCGTAGTTCAGCGTGGCCCCGTCGAACCAGTGCGCCGCGGGCATTTGCCCGCTCAAGATCGTGCGCGGCGGCTCGTGAAACCGGACTTGGAAGAACTCGGCCAGGGCGGACCAAAACGCGGGCAACTCGCGGACGGACCAGCCGTAGAGCGCGTCGTAATCCCGAAGGGTTAGACCGCGCGTCTCTTGCAGAAACTGCATGAACGCCGTCATTCGGCTCGAGCGCCGCGCGGCTTCGCTCGGTTCCCAAAGCACTTGGCCTTCCGTCACCGACATCAGCTGAGAGATCCCTTCATTTCGAATGGCAGCACGATTTCTGCTGTTTGAGCCAGGCTTCGCGCATAAGTTTGCTTCGCCGCACGCTTGAAACTCGTGGGTGCCTCTCGCCGGTCGAAGTTATTTCGACGCTCATTTTTTGTTGGTCTGCGGGGCCCCAAGCCCCGCACACGGCGAGCCGGATTCTTGCCTAAAAGTGAGGGGATGCCTCAGGGACATCAGCCGACCTCCGCGCGGGCCGTGGGTCGTCCGAAGCCGAGCGCCCGGCGTTGCGCGGGTAACCGCGCTGTTTCAGTGCGGCGCCAGAGCAGACCGTCCAGAACGTAGTGTGAGACTTGCGGCACCGCCAAGAGCGGCACCAAGAATGTCAGGATATGCGGGCCAAGCTCGGCCCCTTTGCCAAATACGGAACTATGATCGTGCCATACCCAGCGATCCCATAAGAGCTCTTCTGCAAAAGCGAGCAGTAGTAAGACGCCGGCAAAGGCGCTCACGCCAGCGACGATGATCCTGCTACCGAACCCCTTGGGCGACAGCTCGGCGCGCGCGTGGCCGTAGCCCCAAAGCAGCAGGAAATAGGGGGCGCCGTGCACAAGCACGTTGCTCACCGTGAAGTCGAAATCACTATTGGTCAGCACGATGCCGACATACCAGACGAGCGCGGTTTTGAGGACGATCAATAGTGGACCCAAACGCACGACTCCTTGCGCGAGCCACATGAACTGTCTGGCTAGGAACGCAAACAAAGTAGCCACCGCCAAAAGCCGGAACACGGGCAACGCTCCCGCAGCGAACGACGGTAACGCCACGAAATCGCCGGGTACGAACCAGGAAAAGTGCCGTTCAGTCAGGTGTACGTGCCAATACAATACAGGGTACAGCGTAACGGCGTAGAGGGCTGCGTCGTCCAGACGCGCGTCGAGCTTGCTGCGCTCGGCGGCGCGCGCGCGATAGAGCCGTAGCCAGCCGACTTCTTGGCGCACGAAGTGAAACAGCGCGAGATACGCGAGCGCGCGCCAGAAGACGAGCGAGCCCTGCGCGTGTAACGCGACGCCCAATGCGTAGCCCAGCAAGGGCACCAGCGCGTAGCGCAACGGCCGCGCGCGCAGCTCCGCCGCGTCGAAATACGTGCGAAATAGCGTCGCGTGCACGTGCGCCACATCGACGCCGAGCACGAACGCGAAGAACGCCCACTCCGGCAGCGCCCCGCCGGCAAAGCCGAAGACATGGCCGAGCGCGATCAACGCGAGCGCGAACGCCGCGCTCCCGCCGAAGACGGCCAGATCACGACGCGGGCTCCACAGCCAGGGGCCGAACGTGCAGCGTTCAGCCGCGCTCCGAGCTGCGGCGGCAGGCAACGCGTCCATCTGCGGAGCATAGCTGAAGCCGAGACGCGGGAGCCCGAAATCCGATCAGGCCCGGCGCGTGCATTTTCGGCTGCCGCCGAGA
>DASYCR010000659.1:0-6346 GCA_036500095.1 Polyangiaceae bacterium | reverse complement strand
CGCGAAGCCGTTGGTGTTGGCGGTGTCGTTCGGCCCTGCCGGATTGACCGTACCGTCGCTGAACGTGAACCAATTGCCCTGCCGACCTTGGGTCACGATGATGCGACCGTCGGCGTCTTCCAGATCGTCGACCAGGTCTTCAGTGGGGCCGCTCGGACTGCCGCCGCTACCCGCAGTGCCCGTGCCGGCGCTGCCGCCGCTCGTACCACTGCCGCTGGTGCCGGTGCCAGCAGTGCCCGTGCCGCTCGTACCCGTGCCGCTCGTACCCGTGCCGGCGCTGCCACCGCTGCTCATGCCGCCGCTACCGTTCGGCGCGGGCACGCACTCACCCGAGCTGTCGCAGATCAGAGATCCGCAGTCGGCGTTCGTCACGCAATTCTGGCGGCACACGCCGACGAAGCACCTGCTGCCCACGGCGCAGTCCGTGTCGGCCGCGCAGGCCGTGAAACCGACGCACTGATTGGCGCTGCACTCCTGGCCCGTGGGGCAGTCGCTATTCGAGGTGCATTGTGGCGTGAACAACGCCGGCGGGCTGCCCGACGTGCAAGCGACGAACACGAAACCCAACGCCAGCAGACCGAGTGCGACGTGGGCAGCACGAATTCCAGTGTATTTTTTCATAGTTCACTCAAAGCAGGTCGGCTCCGGCGCGGCTGACGACGCGGATCTGCCGATCACTGTCTCGATATGTAACCGGTTCCAGCCAATGAGCGCAAGCAGTCGCAGCACACTGTGCGCTGAAATTTCATGCGAACTCACGAGCGCTTCGTGCGAACTCGCGCGCGAGGCTACAAAGCTTTGTCCGCGCTGCAACGCCGGCCTGTTCCATATGCGCGATGACGCGTTCGTGCTCGCTGATCGTGATTCAGATTGAGAAAGTCATTTGCTTTTCGGGCGACGCGAGTTCGCCGCGGCGTGGTGGTCGCTGACGATCAGGTCACACCAGTGCTGCGAGTAATCGGAATCATCAACCCTACGGGTGAAGGTCGCGCGCTGCGCTGGCGAGCGCGGAGCGGGCTGGTCTAACGCGCTGCGCTCTTGGGGAGGTCAGCGCAGGCAGCGGCCGGGTTCACTTTGCACAGCTCGCGAGAGCGCTCGATGAGCGCGTCCGCATTGCGATCGCTTTGGGGTACGCCGTTGCCGGCGCGATAGCGATCCGCGAGCGTGATGCAGGCGGTCGGGGAGTTCTTGTCGCATTGCGACAGCCAGTGGGTGAGCGCAATTTTGCGGTAATTGGCGGCCTTTGCCGGATCCGTGACGCCGGCACTGCCTTGCTCATACGCGGCGGCGGCGAGGTCACACTCGGCCGCGTCCTTCTGATCACAGCGCATCTCCACGCGTAGGAGCTCGGCTTTCGTGCTCGGCAAGGGCGCGCTCGGCGGAGGGAGCGCGTTCGCCGTAGAAGGAACTGGAGCAGCAGGAGCAGCGGCGCTCGAGGCAGCAAGCGCCGGAATACTCGCGGGGGATGCGCTCGCATTGCCGCTCGGCGCTGAGCTGGCTGACACCGTGGGTGGCTGACTCGAAGACACCCGCACGGACGCCACCGGTGGCGTCGCGTTAGAGACCTGGGCGATCGGTTTCATGGCTGCCGTGACCGGCGCGCTCGCGGGCGGCGGTGGTGTCGCGGCGGGCGAGCCGAACAGCGCCGCGACTGCGCCAGTCGCGCTGCCGATTGCGATCGCCAAGGCCGTCGAGCGTGCGCTCACGCCAAGAGCCCTTGTCGTTCGAGCAACGCGTCGACGCGCGGCGGGCGACCCATGAAGGCGACGAACAGGCTCAACGGGTCTTCGCTGTCGCCGCGCGCAAGAATGCGATCCCTGAGTTCGTGGCCGACCCGCTCGTTCAAGATGCCCTCGGCCTTGAAACGGCTGAAAGCATCGGCATCCAGCACTTCAGCCCACTTGTAGGAGTAGTAGCCGGCGGCGTAGCCCACGGGGTGACTGAACAAGTGTGAGAAGCTCGCCAGCATGCCGTACCCGGTCGGCAACGGCGCCGGCGCGTGGCGAGCCAAGATCTCCTGGCCAAAGGCCAGCGGATCCTTGTCCTTACTTGGGTCGTAGTCGATGTGCAGCGCGAGATCGACGGCAGCAAAGCCGAGCTGACGCATTTGCATGCTGGCTGCTCGGAACGTGCTGGCTGCTCGCAAAGGCTCGAGCAGCGCCGCGGGCAACGGTGCGTCGGTTTGGTAGTGACGAGCGAATAGGTCGAGTGCTTCGCGCTCGGTGCACCAATTTTCCATGATCTGCGAGGGCAGCTCGACGAAATCCTGGGCGACGCGCGTGCCGGCGAGGCTTCGCACGCTCACGCGACTCAAGCAATGGTGCAAGAGGTGCCCGAACTCGTGAAAGAGCGTCTCCACGTCGCGGTGGAGCAGCAACGACGGCTGACCGCCGCTCGGGGGACTGGCGTTCAGGCAAAACACCGCCTGGTTGGGGGAGGGCGGTACGGCCGAGACCAGCCCGTGCATCCAAGCTCCGGCGCGCTTGTTTTCGCGCGGATAGAGGTCCACGTAAAACGTGCCGAGCTCCGCGCCACTCGCGTCGCACAGTCGATACGGACGCACCTGCGCGTCCCAGGTGGGCAAGCCCGGTGCCTCTTGGATGCGCACGTCGAACAAGCGCTCCGCGAGCGCGAACGCGCCGGCGAGCACGCGTTCGGCGGGGAAGTACGCGCGCAGCTCTTCTTCGTCGAGGGCGTAGCGCGCCCTGCGCAATTTTTCCACGTAGTAGCTGACGTCCCAGGGCTCGAGCGGCGGCGCGGCGTCTCCTTCGAGCTCCTTTCTGAACGACAAGAGCTCCGCGCGTTCGCGCTCGAACGCGGCTTCCGTGCGTGAGCGCAGCTCGGCCACGAAGCGAGCGGCGTCGGCGCCCGTCTTGGCCATCCGATCGTCGAGCAAGAAATCGGCAAAATCGCGGAAGCCGAGCAAGTTCGCCTTTTCGCGGCGAAGCTCGAGAATTTGCTGGATCAGCGGGCGATTGTCGTGCACGCCGAAGGTCGCGCGGTCGCTCTGCGCGCGCCAGACGCGTTCGCGGATGCCGCGGTCGTCCGCGTAGGTGAGCAGCGCAATCAGACTCGGGGCCTGCAGCGTGAAGCGGAAGCCCGGCTTTTGCTTGCTCTGCGCGTTCTCGCGGGCCGCGGCCTTGGCGGACTCGGGCAGTCCGGACAGGCTCGCTTCGTCTGCCAGCAACAGCTCGAACTCGTTGGTGGAGTCGAGCACGTTTTGTGAAAAGCGCGTCGTGAGCAGGCTGAGCTCGCCGTCGATTGCCTGCAAACGTTGCTTCTTGTCGCTCGCGAGCTCGGCGCCGCTGCGTTTGAAGTCCGCGAGCGTCTTGTGCAGAAGCCGCGCGCGCGTAGCGTCGAGCGCTTTGGCTTCGCTAGTCTGAGAAAACTCGTTGAGCACGCGCCAGAGCCCCGGATCGAGCGGGATGCTCGACCAGAGCGCGCTCACGTCCGGCAGTACGGCGTTGTACGCCGCGCGCAGGGCGGGCGTGGTGGCCACGCTTTCCAGATGCTCGACCAGGGACATCGCGACTTCGAGCCGCTCCGTCGCGCGCTCGAACTCGGCCAGCGTCGACTCGTAGCGGTACGGCGCGCTCGTGTTGGCGAGTTCTTGCAATCGCTGGCGCGTCTCGGCGAGCAGGGCGTGTACCGCCGGCTCGACGTGCTCGGCTCGAATGCGATCGAAAGGCAGCGGGCGAGTCAGGTAGAGCAGCGGATTTTCGTCGGACACGGCAAGCGAGAATCTAGCAAACAATCCGGGCGCTTGACGGCCTGCTTGGTACAGGCAGCCACGTCGCTGATTTTGAGGTGTAAGGGCGCTCTTCTAGCCGCGTTTTTCTGGTCGCCGCGGGAATCCCCCGCGCGAGGTGAAGAGTTAATGAAGCGAATGCGAGCTTGGTCGATGCTGGTTCTGGGCGGTGTGATGATCGCGGGTTGCCACGGGGCAAAAGAGGAAGCGCCTCCGGCCGCGGAGCGCGTGACGGTCGGGGCGCCAGCGCCGCTCGCGGCGGCGAGCGCAGCGACCAGCAACGGACCGAGCGGAGCGCCGCTGGACGGCCGAGCCACCGCTCGCAAGGTGATGCGCAAGGCCGACCTCACGTTGGAAGTGCGTACTCCGGCGCAAGCGGAGACGGAAGTGACGTCGATTGCCGAGCGCGCGGGCGGCTATGTCGCCAGTTCGGCGCGCGAGGTGCGCGCGGAAGAGGGCGCACACGCACTCAGTCGCGTGACGCTGACCTTGCGCGTACCGTCCGACAAGCTCGGCAGCGTGCTCGCGGACGTAAAGCGGCTCGGTATCGGCAGTGCGACGGAGAACATCACGTCGGACGACGTCACCGACGAATACATCGACCTCGAAGCGCGCCTCAAGAACCAGCGCGCGATGGAAGAGCAGTTTCGTGAACTCTTGAAACGCGCGAGCTCCGTCGAAGACGCGCTCAAAGTAGAGCAGCAGCTCGGCAGCGTGCGCACCGAGATCGATCGCATGGAAGGGCGCCGTCGCTTCATCGACCAAGAGAGCGCTTTCTCTACGGTCACGCTCACTTTGAGCGAAGCGCGACCGCTCGTGGCCGCTACGCCGAGCGGGCTCCGCGTGAGCGTGCGCGAGGCCGTGAGTGACTCGCTCGAGCTCGCTGCGGGCCTGCTCACGGGCGCGATTCGGCTGACGGGCGTACTCTTGCCGCTCGCCCTGCTGCTCGGCTTGCCGCTCGCTCTCGCGTTGCGCTGGCTGCGCAGGGTGCGCCGCGCGCGGTTGGCCGAGATTTCAGGCTAACCTTCAGCGGGTGTCCGAACGATCCACGCTGAGCCGGCGCCAAGCGCTCGAGCTCCTACTGGGAGCTCCGCTCGCCGCGCAGGCGTGCCGCCACGCTCGCCCTCGCGCTTATCCGGGGCGATTGCTGGGCGCTTCTTCGCAAGTCGGGCATCGCTTGCGCGACGCGACCCTCGCTCAGGCGCCCGCGGAGGAGACCGAGCTCGGCGTGGCGATCGTCGGCGCCGGACCGAGCGGGCTCTCGGCCGCCTGGCGGCTCGAGCGACTCGGGTACCGCGATTTCCAAGTCTTCGAGCTCGAGCCACAGGCCGGTGGCACTTCAGCCTATGGTCGCGACGGCGTGGTGCCCTATCCGTGGGGCGCGCACTACGTCCCAATGCCGAGCGAAAAAAATCCGGCGCTCGTCACCCTTCTGGGTGAAGTGGGCGCGCTCTCGATTGCCGATGGGCAGCTCGTACCCAGTGAGCGGGCGCTGATCCGCGAGCCGGACGAGCGCTTGTTCATCGACGGCAGCTGGCAAGCAGGCCTCTTTCCTCTCGCCGGCGCGAGCGCCGAGGACTTGGCGGAAATGGCGCGTTTCGAGCAGCTGATCGCTCGCTGGGTCGCCTTTCGTGACGCGCGAGGCCGGCGCGCGTTTGCGGTGCCAATGCGGCTCGCGTCCGACGCCGCGGAAGTGAAGGAGCTCGATCGGATTTCGGCGGCGAGCCTGCTGCGAGCCGAGGGCTTCAAGTCGGCGCGCGTGCGCTGGTACGCCGAGTATGCTTGTCGCGACGACTACGGCCTGGATCTCGAGCACACGAGCGCCTGGGCGTTCTTGTTCTATTTCTGCGCGCGGGTCGCGGAGCCAGGTGGCCCGTCGCAACCCTTTCTGAGCTGGCCGGAGGGCAACGGCCATTTGGTGGCGCACCTCGCGTCCGTAGCCGGCGAACGGCTGCGCACGAACCAGCTGGTGACCGACGTCGAGCGCGACGCGCGTGGCGTGCGCCTCGCCGTGCTGGATGCGCCGAGCGGAAAGATGCGCGCGTATCGTGCGTCCGCGGTGATCCTGGCCGTGCCGAAATTCGTGGTGCCGCGCGTGCTCGCGGCCTATCGCGCCGCGCCGCCCAGCGACCTCGCTTCGTTCCAATACGGTTCGTGGTTGGTCGCCAATCTGCACTTGCAGCGTCGGCCGTCGAGTAAAGGCTTTCCGTTCGCGTGGGACAACGTGCTCTACGACAGCCCGTCGCTCGGCTACGTGGTCGCCACGCACCAGACCCTGGCCGATCTCGGCCCTACGATTTGGACCTACTATTTGCCGCTCGTCGGTGATGCGCCGGCCGAACGCCGCAAGCTCGAGGCGCTGAATCGCGCAGAGTGCGTCGACTCGATCGTGAGCGATCTCGCGCGAGCCCACCAAGGCCTCGAGGACGCGATCGAGCGCATCGACGTGTGGCGCTGGGGCCACGCGATGATCTCGCCACGCCCGGGCTTCATTTGGGGTGGGGCACGCGAACGCGCGGCCGAGCCGCTCGCTGACCGTATTTTCTTCGCGCACTCCGATCTCTCGGGCCTCGCGTTGTTCGAGGAAGCGCAGGATCG
>DASYCR010000658.1:0-4577 GCA_036500095.1 Polyangiaceae bacterium | reverse complement strand
AAACTCACGCAGACGCCCGCGAAGGGAGCGGCGAGCGAGCCCGCCACGAGCCACACGCGACGGCGCGCGCGCGAACGAACGCGTGGAGCGAGCAGGCCGATCGCGGCGCCCCACACGCCGCCGAGGACTGCGCCCGGCAATGGTCCGAGCACGTAGAGCTCGAGCCCCCAGAGTGCGTCGCAGAACCCGACCCGCACGCCGTGGAGCAGCACGATCAGGCAACCCAAGGTCGCGAGCCAGGCGCTTATCGTGAGCGCGCGCCCGAACGCCTGGCGCGGCTGAGGCGAGCGCGCGGACACCTCACAGGCGAGCGCAAGCGCGCACAGTGACGGCAACACGAGCCCCGCCGCCAGCGCCGATTCGTAACCAGGACCACCGAATTGCGGGATAAACCCGAAGGCCACGAACGCGAGCGCGCAGACGACGGAGGCGACGCGCACGGCAGGCGAGCGCCAAGGCTTGTCGAACGCTGTGGCTTCCAAGACCGCTCGAGCCGAGCTTAGGGATGCGCCGAGGTCGGCGCCGGGCGTTCGCTCGGTGTGGACTCGGGCGAGCGCAGGACGAACGGCAAGACTTCATCGACACGCGAGACCAGATGCACCGTGAGATCCCGCTTTATTTCGTCGGGCACTTCCTCGAGATCGCGCGCGTTGCGCACCGGCAGCACGAGGACTCGGATCCCGGCGCGATGTGCGGCCAAAACCTGATCCTTTACGCCCGACACCGGCAAGATGCTGCCACGCAGCGTGATCTCTCCGATCACCGCGGTATCCGAGCGCACGGGCGCTTCGAGCAGCAGCGAGGTGACCGCGACGAACATCGCGACGCCGGCGCTGGCGGCGTCGCGCGCCGAACCACCGCGCGGGATATGTAAGTGTAGGTCGATGGTCTTCAGCCACTCCGGGTCGACGCGCAGCCGGTCCGCGCGCGAGCGGACGTACGAAACCGCGGTCATCGCCGATTCCTTCATCACGCTGCGCAGGCTGCCGGTCACGCGAATCTCGCCCTTGCCGGGCATGCGCATGGCTTCGATGATTAGGAGGTCGCCCCCGCTACCCGAAACCGACAAGCCGACGGCGACGCCAGGCACCAGCTTGCGTTCGGCGAGCTCGGGCTTGAACCGCTCCGGACCGAGCAGCTCGCGCACGAGCTCGGAGCTCACCTGCTGCTGCCCGAGCAGACGGCCCTCGGCGAGCTTGACCGTCACGTCGCGACAGATCGCGGCGAGCTCCCGCTCGAGGCCGCGCACGCCTGCTTCGCGCGTGTAGGAGTCGATGATAAGCTCCACGCCCGGCTGCTCGAACACGATCTGGTCGCTCGTCAGGCCGTGCTCTTTGATCTGCTTCGGGACCAGGAACTGCTGGGCGATGCCGCGCTTCTCGCTGCGCGTATAGCCGGGCACCTCGATGATCTCGAGGCGATCCTTGAGCGGCTCCGGGATATTGCCGCGATAGTTGGCGGTCGCGATGAACATCACCTCGGACAGGTCGAACGGCAGATCCAAGTAGTGATCGACGAAGCTGTCGTTTTGCGCCGGGTCGAGCACCTCGAGCAGCGCGGCGGCCGGGTCACCGCGCATGTCGACGCCCATTTTGTCGACCTCGTCCAAAACCAGCACGGGGTTCTTGCAGCCCACCTTCTTGAGCGCCTGCAAGATTCGCCCGGGTAACGCACCGACGTACGTGCGCCGATGCCCGCGGATCTCGGCTTCGTCGCGCACGCCGCCGAGCGAGATGCGTCCATAGCGGCGACCCATGGCGCGCGCGATCGAGCGACCGAGCGAGGTCTTGCCCACGCCGGGTGGCCCGACGAACAGCAGGATCGGCCCCTTCTTGTCGCGGCGCAGCTGGCGAATCGCGCAATATTCGACGATGCGTTTTTTGACGCGCTCGAGGCCGAAGTGGTCTTCGTCGAGACAGCGACGCACCTCGCGCACGTCCACGCGGTCCGGCGTGGTTCGCGACCACGGAAGATCGGCGATCCACTCCACGTAGCTGCGCGTCACCTGATACTCCGCGGATTGCTGCTGCATGCCGCTCAGCCGGCCGAGTTGCTTGCGCGCAGCCTTCTCGGCCTCGACGGGCAATTCCGCGCGGCCGATGCGTTCGCGCAACTGCTCGACCTCGTCATCTTCCCCAGCCTCTCCCAGCTCTTCCCGGATGTTCTTCATCTGTTGCCGCAGCACGTATTCGCGCTGCGAGCGGCTCATTTCCGTCTGCACCAGGGCGGAGATCTCGTCCTTGACCTTGAGCACCTCGAGCTGACGCTCGACCATGCCGAGCACGAGCCCCACGCGCTCGCGCACGTCGAACGCCTCGAGCACCTTCTGGCGCACCTGAATGCTCGCCTGCTCTTCCGGAAAGTTCGAGGCGATCAGATCCGCGAGCGCGCCGGGCTCCCGCACGTTGTCGAGAATGCTGGCCGTCTCCTTGGGTAGATTGGGCATCAGCGCCAGCACTTCCCGCGTGCGTTCCCGCAAGCGTTGGCCGAGTTCACGCAGCCCGACTTGAGGATCCATGGGCTCCGGGATGCGCTCGATGTCCGTGCTCATGTACGGTTCGCGCGTTGGATTACCGAGCACCTGGAAACGCCCGAGGCCGTTGAGCACGACGCTGTAGTTCGAGGGGCCGAGGCGGATCACTTTCACGACTCGGGCGAGCGTGCCGACGGCATAGAGATCCTCGAAGGTCGGCTCCACCGTTTCGGAATTCTTTTGCGTCAGCACTCCGACGAGCACGCTGTCTTGGCCGTGGATCTCCTCGACCAGCCGCACGCTCCGCGGCCGCCCGACGTTGATCGGCACGACCGACATCGGAAACAGCACCGAATTGCGCAGGGGCAAGATGGCGATGCGCTCGGGCAGCCCGGCGCGCGCGGAGCCTCTCATTACATCCACAGTAATACGGATCCGGTCGACGTCCAGCGCGTCCGAGCAGAGGCAAAGCCCTCGCAAAGTCGCGAGTTTGCCCTGCCTGTGGTAATCCCCCGGGCATGTGCCTGCCAACGCTCTCGTTAGCGGTGCTCGCGCTGTCGTTGGGCGCTCTCAGCACGGCGTGCGCGCCGCCACGCGCTTCGGCGGATCCCGAGCGCGTGCTCGATCGCTACAGCCAAGCGGTGGGGCGCGGTGAGCTCGGCGAGGCGTACGCGCTGCTCAGCGCAGATGCCAAAAAAACGATTCCTTTCGAACAGTTCAAAAGAATGATTCAGGAAAACCCTGAACAGGCCCGTGAAACGGCGGAAGCGCTGCGGCGACCGCAAGCTGGCCCGCCGCGCGTCACGGCGACGGTCACCGCGACCGACGGGCACACGTTGCTCCTCGTCTTCGAGGGAGGCGCTTGGCGCGTCGACGGCTCGGCCATCGATTTGTACGGCCAGACGACGCCGGAGGCCGCAGCGGCGGCGTTCGTGCGCGCCATCGAGAACAAGCGCTATGACATCTTGCTGCGCTTCGTGCCGGACAGCCAGCGCGAAGGGCTGACAGAAGCCACGCTCCGTTCAGCCTGGGAGGGTGAGCAAAAGCAAGAGATGACGAGCCTGAGCGAGGCCCTGAAGAGCGCCCTGCCGAACGCGCACTTCGAGGTCGTCGGTGAGCGGGCCACCTTGAGCTTCGGGGCCGCTGGGATGCTCGAACTCGTGCGCGAGCAGGGTGTATGGAAAGTCGAGGAACTGAAATGACCGCCCGAACAGCGTCCGTGACCCGCGCGACCCGAGAAACGACCATTTTGGTCGAGGTGAACCTGGACGGCACTGGCGTCGCGTCGATCGAGACGCCCTTGCCGTTCCTGTCGCACATGCTCGAGCAAATCGCCCGCCACGGCTCGATCGATCTGACCGTGCGCGCAGAGGGCGACACCGAGATCGACGGCCATCACACGACGGAAGACATCGGCATTACGCTGGGCAAGGCCGTGCTCGACGCGCTCGGCGACCGAGCCGGTATTCGCCGTTACGGCTCCGCCACCCTGCCGATGGACGAAGCGCTGGTCAGCGCGGCGCTGGATCTGTCGGGTCGCCCGTTCTTCGTCTGGCGAGTTCCGCTCCCCAAGGCAAAAATCGGGACCTGGGACGTGGAGCTCGCCGAAGTGTTCTTCGAGGCGTTCGCGCGCACGGCCCAGGCCAACTTGCACATCGTGCTGCACGAAGGCCAGAACCTGCACCACATCGTCGAGGTGAGCTTCAAGGCGTTCGCGCGGGCTCTGCGCGCCGCAACCGAGCGAGATCCTCGCGCCCCTGGCATTCCGTCGACCAAAGGGTCTCTCGACTGATGCGCGTCGTCATGATCGACATCGGGCTCGGCAATCTGCGCTCGGTGCACAAGGCCTTGGAGACTGCAGGGAGCGCGCGCCACGTGCAGGTCGTGCGCAGCGCGGACGCGGATGTCGTGCGCCAGGCCGACGCGGTGGTGATGCCGGGACAGAACGTGTTCGGAGCCTTTTTGGACGGCCTGGGCGCCGAACTGCGCGAGGCTCTGCGCGAGCGCCTCGCCGCAGGCATGCCGTATCTCGGGTTCTGCTTGGGGCTACACGCGCTGTTCGAGGCGAGCGACGAGTCCCCCGGCACGGCGGGCCTCGGTTGGT
>DASYCR010000657.1:0-1989 GCA_036500095.1 Polyangiaceae bacterium | reverse complement strand
GTTCGCGAAGGAGCCGGTGTAGGCTGCGCGCCCTCAGTCCAGGCTGTCTTAGTTAGCTCAACACCTCCGCACGAACCGATGGCATCGCGTAAGCAGCCTCCCACTATCAAGCGCCGGAAGGCGCGAATCCCGCCGGCCGTGTCGGCCAAGAGCTTGCCGCAGAACCCATTTTTTGCGCTGCTACCGACGGTTCAGACCGAGATCGAGCTGCGCCTGCGCGGCTTCCTCGAGACTCGTTTGGATGTCGCGCGGCGCCACGGGCCGGAGGTGCTGGAGATGGTTTCGGCCGTGCGCGACCTTTGTCTGCGCGGCGGCAAGCGCTTTCGCCCCGCGCTCTTGGTCGCGGGCTACCGCGCAGCGAGCGAGAAGGCCGAGCTCGAGCCCGCGCTCGACGCAGGAGTCGCGCTCGAGCTGCTGCAAGCGTATCTCCTGATCCACGACGATTGGATGGACGGAGATCTGGTGCGCCGGGGCGGCCCAGCGGTGCACGCCCAGCTGGCCAAGCGCTTCCGCTCCGTGCACAAGGGTCACGCCTCCGGCATCCTGGCTGGAGACTACGCCGCTGCGGTTGCGCTCGAGGCGCTCAGCCAAGTGGAAATGAAGCCCTCGGCGGCGCTCTCCGCCATGGCTTGTTTCGCCGAAATGCAGCTCGATGCCATCGCCGGGCAACAGCTGGACTTGATCGGCGGCGAGTATGATGTCGAGCTCGCCTACCAGCTGAAAACGGGCAGCTACACCGTGCGCGGTCCGCTGCGGCTCGGGGCGATTTTGGCTGCTGCATCGCCGCGCACACTGCGCGCGCTCGATCGCTTTGCGTTACCCATCGGCGTCGCGTTCCAGCTGCGCGATGATCTGCTGAGCGCGTTCGGTGATCCGAAGCAGACGGGCAAACCGCTCGGCAATGATCTGCGTGCGGGCAAGCGCACCGCGCTGCTCGTGGCCGGGTTGAAGGGCGCGCGCGGCAAGGATCTGCGGGCGCTCAAATTCGCGGTCGGCAATCCGTCAGCGACCGACGCCCAGGTTCGAGCCGCGCTCGCTGTGCTCGAGAGCTCGGGCGCCAAGGCGGCGATCGAAGCGCGGGTCGATGAGCTTTCGGTGGCGGCGCTGCGCGAGCTCAAGAGCGGAGTCACGCGGCAGGGCGCGCTGCTCTTGGCGGGCGCCGCCGAGGCGTTGACCGCGCGGCGGAGCTAGGACGAAGCATGGCGCGCGCCAACGGCAAGGTCATTCTCTTGGGCGAGCACGCGGTCGTCTATGGCGTACCGGCGATCGCGGCGGGCATCGAGCGCGGGGTAGAGGCGCACGCCGAGCGAGCCGCGCTCGCCACGCTCGTTGTTGGTGAGCGCAGCGCTTCGGTCGGCGATGGCAGCGATCTCGCCGGCGCGTTCGAAGCCTTGCTCGGCGCGCTGAGCGCTTCGCCCGTGGCGGTGCGGGCAACCCTCGAAATCCCGCCGGGATCCGGCCTGGGCGCGTCGGCCGCGTTGGGGGTGGCCATTGCTCGATCCGTGCTCAGCGCGTTGGGCGAGGCGGCGGAGCTTCCGCGTGTGCTCGCGGCTGCCGCCGCCTGGGAAGGCGTCTATCACGGTAACCCTTCGGGAGTAGACGCGGCCGCCGCCGCGGATGACGGCTGCATCTTGTTTCAGAAGGGGGAGGGCAGCGAGCGCATCGCTCTCGGCTGCGATTTGGCGCTCGCCGTTGGCATCGCCGGGCCGCCGTCAAGCACCAAGCTGATGGTCGAGGGTGTGGCACGCTTACACGAGCGCCGACCGGCCATTGTCGATAAAGCGCTCGAAGGCGTGCGCGCGTTAGTGAACAACGCCAAGCTCTGCTTGGAAGCCGGGGATGTGCCGGGCCTCGGTTCGCTGATGAACTACAATCAAATGCTGCTCAGCGGGTTGTTCGTTTCGACCGAAGGCATCGAGCGCTGCTGCGCGCTCGCGCGTGAGGCTGGCGCGCTCGGCGCGAAGCTCACTGGAGCGGGCGGAGGCGGCG
>DASYCR010000656.1:0-2459 GCA_036500095.1 Polyangiaceae bacterium | reverse complement strand
CCACGTCGTCTTCGCTGAGGTCGCCCCACCATTGCCTGACCTTGCCTTTCAACTGCTGCCACTCGCCCTTGATCATGTCCTGGCTCATGCGGACCTCCTGAATGAATCCTCCGGCAGCAGCAAGACGCATGCCGCCGAGTTGGCTTGCGCTCGCTGAACTTCGAGATACTCGCTGAGGCAGACTGCCACGTCGGGGCGAAGCCGCCTGCGCGCGCGATCGTACGAGCGCGACTGTCGTGGCAGGTCGCGAGCGGTTTTTCGTCGAAATCTGCGACACCCTGCGAGCGGGGCACGAAAAAAGCAAGCAAACGATCCATGCGCATTCTGGTGGCTTCCGATCTGAGCTCGGCGTCCGACGAGGCCGTGAGGCAGGGGCTGTCGCTCGCTACCGCTTCAGGGAGCGCCCTTGCTCTCTGTCATGTGCTCCATCGGTCGTCCGTGAACGCGCTTTTTCCGCAAGGCTACGCCCGGGATTTGGAGATGGCATTGGAACTCCAGCCGCGAGTGGCCGAGCTACTGCGAGAGCAAGCGGAGCGCGTGCAGCAGGGCCCCACGATCTCCTTCGAGGTCTTCGTGGAGCAGGGTTCTGACTATGGACAGATCGCGCGCCGCGCCGAAAAATGGCGAGCTGACTTGCTGGTGGTGGGCAGTCACGGTCGTACCGGCGTCGAGCGCCTCTTGCTCGGTAGCGTGGCTGAACACCTCGTGCGCCACGCGCCCTGCACGGTGCTGGTTGCGCGTGAAGATCACGAAGGGGCGGTGTTGGTGGCTACGGACTTGTCCGATCCGTCGCTGGTCGGCATCGAGGTCGCCGCGCGCGAGGCCGCGCGCCGGGGACGAAAGCTCGTGGTGGTACACGTCCTCGACGACGCAGCGCTGGAGAGCGACGCGGCGATGGCGATGCTGGGCACCATTCCGGTCGCGGCGCCAATGGACTTGCTCGCCTCGCGTCGCACGCTCGCGCGGGACATCATTCAGAACGCGCTCATGCGTTTCGACGCACCGCGGAGCCAAATCGAAATCCCAGACGGCGATCCGGTGACCGAGATCCTACGCGTTGCCGAGACCCTGCCCGCGGAGCTGGTCGTGATCGGCACCAAGGGAGAGAGCGGACTTTCGCACGTGCTCGGCAGCACGGCCGCCGACGTCGTGCAGAACGCGCCCTGCTCCGTCCTGGCGGTACGCGTCGTCTAGCGCGGAGTTCGCGTGCGCGCACTCACGCCGAACCTTCGCGGATCTCGCGGTAATACGTGCGCAAGACCGCGAGCGCGACGGCGGCGAGCACCGGGCCTACGATCAGGCCGAGCAGGCCGAATACCTCGAGTCCACCGAAAATTGCCACGAACGTGAGCAGCGTCGGCACGTGTCCGCCGCGGCCGACGAGCTTCGGTCGAATGACGTAGTCGGACAGCACGACCACGACCAGCGCGCCCCAGGTGAGCTCGAACGCACCGGCGCCCGGGTGTCCCGTGAGGAGCAGGCCGACGCCGACGGAGACCCAAATCAGCGCGGTGCCGATGGCCGGCAGGAGCGAGCAGATCGCGGTTAGGGCCCCGAGCAAAGTGGGCTCCGGCACGCCGCCGAGCGCATAGCCGATGCCGGCGAGCACGCCTTGCACGACCCCCGCCAGCATCGTGCCGATGAACACTTCTTTTCCGACTATCTGGAATTCCGCCATCACCACGCGCGTATGCGTGGGGTGTAGTGGCAGCATCCGCTCGGCGCGCTCGAGTAGTTCGTCCCAGTGACGCAGCACGAAGAAAGCCGTCATCGTCGTGAAGAAGAGAGCGAGCATCACGCTGAACGTCGCTCCTGCCACGGCCGCGATCGCGCTCGTGAGTTTGGATGCGGCTTCTCCCGCGGCCCCGCGCACGCGTGCCCCGATGTCTATCGGACCAAAAGTGGAATTTTGCGTGGCGCTCGAGAGCCGCGCGAAGGCCTTTTGGAGCGGCCCCTCCGGTTCGAAGCCCGACGCGATTTCCTTGGCCACCAGCACGCCGCGCGCGACGACGACGTAGAGCAAGAGCGCGAGCCCGCCCACGGTAGCTAGAGCCGACGAGAGCGCGAGCACCAGCGCGGACAGCGTGCGACGATGTAACCGGCGGGCCAGGCGTTCGTGCACGCGCTGCAGGGAGAACGCGAGCAGTGTGCCCAAGAACAGTCCGGACGCGACGGGCAGCGACAAGAGAATCAACGCCAGCGCGGCAGCGATCGCGAAAACCCCGAGCGCACGCTGCTGGGCGGGTGAGGAAACGACGCGTGGCTCCGACGAACGCTCGACAGCGTCGGATTTTTTGGGACGAGCAACGGATCGCATCGAGCTTTGGAGCTCACTCCGCGATCAACATGGGCCCGCCACGGATGCTGCCCCAGAACCGATGGAGGCAGCTATTACAGCGATACGGTCGGAGTTCCATGAGCTGGGTCACGAAACGCTCGAGGCCGTTGCGCGTGACGGA
>DASYCR010000655.1:0-1573 GCA_036500095.1 Polyangiaceae bacterium | reverse complement strand
AGCGGAAATTTGTTCGAACCAAGCCCTCGATTTTTTTCCGCCCGAATTAAATCAAAAGCACACTTAACTTAATCAGAAGGACACTGAGCCGAAGGCCCTTTTGAAGTCTTGATGGATGCGGATCGGAACGATCACCTCGAGCTCGCAGTTCTGGCCGCATCGGGCAATCGCGTCGCGCGCCAGGCTCTCGTGCAGCGCGTCGGCCCTCGCGTTCGGGTCATCGCCGTGGCCATCCTTGGCAACCGCGCGGATGCGGAGGATGCCATCCAAGCCACATGGGTCGAGATCTTGACCTCGATCTCGACCTACCGGGGCGAGAGCCTGACTGCGTGGGCGGACCGCATCGCGGCGCGCACCGCCATGCGTCATGCCCGCCAACGTCGCCTACGCGCGACCCGCGCGGCTCCCGAATCCGATCTAGAAATACTCCAAACTGGCACTCCCACCCCGAGCTTTTCGGAACATGACATTCCACGCCCGTTGCTCGATTACCTGGCAGCTCTGGCCGAGCCGCGCCGGGTAGTGCTCGTACTGCGTCACGTGTTGGGCTACTCGATAGCCGAGATCTCGGAGGTCACAGAAGTGCCCATCAATACCGTCAAGGATCGTCTGCTGCACGCCCGGGCTCAACTGCGTCGCGCGATCCGCCGTGATCTTGCAATGGTTCGGGTCTACGGAGGCCGAGAAGCATGACGCGCACCGCGTGTGAACGTTGGGTCACGTTGTCCGACCGTGTGGCAATGGGCGAACCCCTCGCGGCCGACGAGCGAGCATTTCAGCGGGCCCACGAGCTCGAGTGCCTGGACTGCTGCGCCGAGGCGCGAGTTTGGGCCGCTTTCGGCCGAGCACGTGAAGACACCACGGTGCTCGATGAGGCCGTAGTGTGGGCTCCGCGGAAGCCGAGCTTTGCGTCGAAGCTGCGCCGAGCGCGAACGCCCGCCGTGCTCGCCGTCCTGCTGGTTGCCGCGCTGGCCGCGGCCGTGCCTGCCGTCGTTCGTCGGCTCGAGCGGACCGCGCAGGTGGTCAGTGTCGCCTCTACGACGCCCGCTCAGCTCTGCTCGGCGTCGGCGCATGTCGAGCTCGACGCACCAAGTCTGACGCCAAGCCGTGCGCCAGAGTCCGCTACACCCGCCGCGGCTAACACAGCTGCGCTCGAAACGACACGTCGAGTCATCGCCGGCACCCGTCGCGATGTGAACGCGCTGAGCGCGGAAGAGCTGCTCGCGAGCGCTCGTTCGCTCCGTGCTTCTGGCCGCGCCCTCGAAGCCTCGCATGCATACCGACACTTGATCTCCACCTGGCCGCACAGTCCCGAAGCGCGCGTCGGGCTGATTTCGCTCGGCGAGCTCGAGCTGAGCGAGCTCGCCGCGCCGGCAGCCGCGCTGCGTGAGTTCAGCGCCTACTTGAAGGCGCGCGGCAGCCTCGACCCGGAGGCCCACTACGGCAGAATCCGCGCACTCGGGCGCCTCGGGCGCCGAGCGGAAGAATTGTCGGAGGCTCGCGACTTCGTACGCGACTATCCCAACAGTCCGCAAGCGAGCGACTTGCGGGCTCGACTGAGCCTTTGATCGTG
>DASYCR010000654.1:0-5761 GCA_036500095.1 Polyangiaceae bacterium | reverse complement strand
CCGCGCGACGCTCCGCGACGTCGTCGGCCGGCAGCAGGTCCGGGAATTTTGCGGCAATCTCCTGACAAAGTGCGGTTAGCCGCGCGCGTCGTTCAGCGCGCTCCGCGGGCGCGAGCGCGTCGATCGTGTGCACGCCCTGAGCGTCCATGAAAAAACCGAGCGCGCCGTTTTCCGCGACGGCGCCCGTGAGCGGCCATTGGCGGACGAGCACGGCCGCCCAGCCCGCGGGGCGGCCCGTGACCGCGTAGAGCGCGAGGCCTGCCTCTCGCAGGCGAAACAACGCCGAGTAGGCTGCCTCGCTCAGCCGAGTGTGGTCGAGCAGCGTATCGTCTAGATCGAACAGCAGGCCGTCCAGGCGCGCGGCCTCGGCCGCCGGCAGCTCACGCAGGGGGCGCACGGGCTCAGATTACTCCCACTTCGACGAGCAACGAGCAGAGGTAGAGCCCTTCGGGGAACGCCGCGGGGACTGGGTGGTCCGGCCCCTGGAAAAAACGCTCGAGCACGGTTGCCTGCGCGCCGACGTCGCGCGCGCCGAGCGCGACGGCGCGCGTGAGTTCGTTCATGCCGATCGCAGCCGAGCAGGAGCAAATTACCAAGAGCCCGCCGGGTCGCGTGGCACGACAAGCGGCGCTGGACAATTTGCGCATGCTGTCGAGCGCGCGGCCCCGTGCAGCGCGCGAAGGAGCGAGCTTCGGCGGATCGCAAATGACCAGATCGTAACCGCCGCGCCGGCCCGCCTGATTGAGTGCTTCCAGCGCGTCACCACGTTCGAAGCCGACGCGCTCCGAGAGCCGGTTGGCGAGCGCGCATTCGGCGGCGACCTCGAGCGCGTTCGCGCTGGAATCCACGGCGTCGACGTGCGAGGCCCCGCCGCGCGCTGCCGAGAGCGAGACCGCCCCCACGAAACAAAAGACGTCGAGCACGCGACGGCCGCGCGAAAGCTCCTCCACGCGCGCCCGCAGCGGCCGCTGATCCAGATAAAAGCCAGTCTTTTGCCCGAGATCGAGCGGAATCCGAAAGCGCAGACCGCGTTCGCAGAACTCGAGCGCGTCGAGAGTGCTGTCGCCGCGCACGACGCCGCGTGCCGCCTCGAAGCCTTCGGTCTTGGCGTGTCGCTCCGACGTGCGATCGACGATCGCGCGGGGCGCGAGCAGCCGCGAGAGCGTGTCCAAGATCGGTCCTTCACGCAGCTTGATGCCGAGCGTGCCGAACTGGACCGAGAGCGAAGCCCCAAAGCGATCGACGACGAGGCCCGGGAGATCGTCGCCCTCCGCGTGGACGAGGCGAAATGCGTCGGTGTCCTCGCTCGGCAGGCCGAGCTCCCGTCGGCGCTCGATGGCACGCTCCAGGCGCCGCGTGAGTAGACCTCCGTCGATCGGCGTTTTGCCGTCGCGCGTATAGAGCCGCACGACGATTGCGGAACGCGGTGAGTAAAGGCCGCGGCCGAGCACGTTGCCTCGCGCGTCACGGACCTCTACCTCGTCGCCGGGCATGGCGCCGCCTTCGATACGCTCGATGGCTTGCGCGAACACCCAAGGATGCCCGGCCCAGACCGGTTGAACGTGGCCGGGTTTGAGGACGACGACCGCCATGGCTAGAACTGCCGAGCGTATGCTACCCTCAGCTCCGGATGTCGCGCAGCTTCGCGTTACTGGCGGCCCTCGTGGCGAGCCTCCCCCTGAGGGCGCTCGGCGCGGACACCTGCCCGGACGGCTGGTTTTGCGATCAAACGCCGCAGCCCGCGCCGCCGCCGGAGGCTATGCCCGCCGAGCCGGAGCCCTTCGACGAGCCGCCCCCGCCCGACGTGCGCGTAGACCGCCCGGAGGACGGCGAGTGGGAGTCGCAACCCGAGCAGCGCTCGATGCGTCATCGCCCGCGCGCGGTGCAAGTGCATCGTGAATGGGGCTTCAACCTTCACCTGAACCAAGCCCTGATCGGGCACGACTCGCGCTTTCCGAACAACTCCGGGATGGGCGGCTTCGGTCTCGCCCTGCGTTACCGGTTCGTTCCGCGTTTTGCGCTCGAGAGCTCGCTCGAGTGGGCGTGGGGTCGCGACTATCAAGGCTTCTCGCGTGATGAAACGGCCGTGCTCGTCAACGGGCTCGTCTTCTTCAATCCGAAGGACGTCGTGCAGGTGTACGCGTTCGGCGGCCTCGGCGTGGGTACCGCCGACGTCAATCGCTCGAGCAGCGGCATCGGCACCGTCTACCTGTATCCCGGCGGCAATCAGCGCTATTGGTATCTCGGCGTGCAGGCTGGCCTCGGCATGGACGTCCGCGTCAATCGGCGAGTCGCGCTCACGGCGGATCTACTCGGGATACTGCGCGGCCGTGTTGACGACAACGCCAACTTCTCGCCGGAGTTCGTGGACCCAAACACGCACCGCGTGACCAACACTTCAGGCGCGGGGCTCTTTCGCCTGGGCGCCACGTTCTATTGGTAGCGCAAGTTCGCCACGTTTTTCGCGTTCTCAAGCGCGGCGTACTCTTCTTATGCGTAGCGCTGGGCTGTCGGAGTTCATCGTCAACGAGCCAGCACGAGAGCGCGCCGGCGGCTTCTGCACCCGCCAAGTTACGCACGCTGGCAGCGCCGCCGGGCGAATCCGCGCTCACGCTCGTTCAACGCGAGGCGGCGCGCGAACGGGCCGAGGGTCGCACGCTGCTCATTTATGTCGGCGCAACCTGGTGCGAGCCGTGTCAGCGCTTTCACGCGGCCGCCGCAAGCGGGCAGCTCGACGTCCAATTTCCGAAGCTCAGCCTGCTCGAGTTCGATCGCGATCGCGACGAGGCGCGGCTCGCCGAAGCCGGCTGCCTGAGCCAGTTCATTCCGCTATTTGCCGTTCCCGACGCGAGCGGCCATTGCTCTGCACGCCAGGTGCAAGGCTCGATCAAAGGTGACGGCGCGGTCGCCGAGATCACACCCCGCCTGCGCCAGCTGCTCGAATGAGCCGCGGAGATTCGCGGACAAAAACGAAAATCCCCGACCCTCACTTGAAAGGCCGGGGACCATCGTTCAAAAACGAGATTCTTACTGAACCAGGTCTTTGAGGTTCTTCAGCGCGGTCGCGCGAACTTTCTTGCTCGCGGGCTTCGCCGGAATCGTGATCGGCTCTTTGGTGAACGGGTTGATACCAGCGCGTTCCTTGGTGGCGGGCTTCTTCACCACGCGGAGCTTCACGAGCCCCGGCACCACGAACTCGCCCGGACCCCGCGCCGAGAGCTGCTTGCGGATCAAGTCCTGCAAACCCTCGAACACGCGACCCACGCTCTTCTTGTCCAAATCCGATGCATTCGCGAGCTCAGCAATCACCTGAGCCTTCGTTAGTCTTTTGCCAGCCATGCGTTCCTCCATGTCAAAAACTCTCTAAAAATTCGGCCGTCTTTCGGCCCTCCCGGCGTCTGCTGCGGGCTTTTGGGCACCGCAACTTGGCCGTCCAAGGCACGCCGCGACGGATAACAGGGTTCTGACGCCTATTTCAAGCGGAAAAGTAGAATCGAGGACTGAATAGAGCTTTTTTTAAGCCGGTCAGAAAAGAGCAGATGCTGGCGAGGCATTGCCAGAGGTCGTTTTGCCACAACGTTTCGCCACTTCCCTTGTTCCATGCTGGACTGTGAGTCCGCGATCGGCGCATGCCTGTTTTTCCTTTGAGAGCGACGGTTTAGCGTTCATTTCGCATGCCCTGCGCGAGCCGCACGTCGCGGGTGGCGCGTTGCCTTTGCAGTGTCGCGAGTGACGTCGCGCAGAATGCGCCGCGCCATCGCGTCCATCTCGCGCTTTTCGCTGCGCGTCCCGTGATCGTAGCCGAGCAAGTGGAGCACGCCGTGTACGAGCAGGAAGCGGACCTCCGCGAAGAGTTCGCGCTGGCGACCGCGCGCTTGACGAGCGGCGGTGTCGAGCGAGATCACGACATCTCCAAGCAAGCGCGGGAGTCCCGCCATTCTGCGCGTGGCGAGCGGGAACGCCAGCACGTCCGTCGGGCGATCTTTGCCGCGGTGGCGGTGATTTAGCGCGTGAATCGTCGCGTCGTTGGTCAAGAGCACACTGAGCTCAGCGTGCTCGAGCTCGAGCGCCGCGAGCACGCGATCGCCAAGGCGTCGCACCTGGCTCGTCGCGAGCGGAGGAGAACCGGAGGCACGGCGCACGACTGCAGTGGGCATCGAAGTGGCCCGATGATGCCACCGTTTGAAACTCGGCTCCGCGGCCTTTGGGCCGGTGCGCGCTGAGTTCAATAGATCTCTCTCGGCGGAATTCACCGAGCCGGCGAGACCTTTCCAAGGATATCCCCCGCAGCTACGTTTCACGTGCATGGCACGACCGTCGCGCCCGCCCGGTTTCGATATGACCTATCGGCCGAGCGATACCACGTTCGGGCCGCCGTTTTCCGCGTGGGTTCCCCCGCTGATCTATCTCGCATTCGCTGCCTGCGCGGTGCTCACGCTGGTGCTCGCCGAGCGCAGCCCGTCCGATAGCTGGCTCTACGTCAATGTCGTCGAGCGCGGCGTGCGTGGGTTCATCAGCGCGCGCGCCTGCGCGGCTTGCTTCGCCGTCGGCGCCGTGGCGTCGATGTTGCGCACCAACATGCGCGGCGTGCGCATTCGCGGCGATGGGGTCGAGTTCCGCGACGTGATCGCGCTCGGCTATCCGCGCGCGCGCCGCTACAAGTGGGCGCAAATCGATCGCATCGTGCTCGACTTGCCGCACGTGGCTTTGGATCTCTGGGACGGCACACGCGCGTTCTTGCCCTCGGTCGACGATCGCCCGGGTCTCGCCACGGTGCTCGAAAAGGTCGGCCACGCGCGCGCCATTCCCGTCCGTGGCGGCGTCGGGCTCGACGAGCTCCCCGAGTCCGGCGAATTCGACCAGCCCGACGAGGGCTAGCGTCCCCGGTAGGCGAACGCTATTGGAAGCACGCGCTGACGTCGACGTGTTCGTCGGGCGAGATATCGACGTGGTTGAGCCCGCTCTGTCCGACGAATCGTCTGCGCCACGCCTGGGTACCCGCGTTGCATAGGTTCAGCGCCGCGTTCTGAAACCAAAAGCGCACCTCGTAGGTTTTGCCGGGCTCGACCAGGCCGGGGAAGACCAGCGTCGGTTCGGCGACCGCGTCGATCGTGCTGCTCTGCAGCTGAGCGCCGGCATCGTCGAAGAGTCCGACGCGAATGGCGTTGCACCCTGGATAACAGCTGCCCGAAAGTTCGAGGTCGTAGCCGGGGAAGGCACTGCAGTCAGCCGCGGTGCCGGGTGCATTTCCGGTCACAGTCAAGCCGCCTTGGGCGGGGCCCACCGCGTACACGAGGTCGATACCGTCGTCGCAGTGAGCGTCGCCGGCGCGGTCGATGCGATAGATCGTGGTGAGCTCGCAATCGAGCTTGTACCCGAGATAGACGCTGAACGCGCCGCTTCGAATCGGGACGCGCTCGCTACCCACGACGAGCTCGCCCTCATCGACGTCGAAGCCGCTCCCGGACAAGTACACGCCGCTGCGCGCCAGGCCGCCGGCCGTGCAGGGCGTCGTGCTGCTCGGAGTCGAGCAAGGCAAGTGGACCGAGCAACGGCTCAAGACGGCGTCGAGCGCGGAGCTTGCGTCAGCGCGGCGCGTCCAGCCGTTGCCGTCCGCTTGGGTCCACGCGGTCGAGGCCGGCGAGGCGCCCGCCGCGCCGCCCGCGCCGCCGACGGACTCGACGGGCGGAGCCGTGAGCTCGCTCGAGGCGCACCCGGCGCTGAAGGCAGACAACAGGTAAAACCAAACTAGTCGAGGCTT
>DASYCR010000653.1:0-1768 GCA_036500095.1 Polyangiaceae bacterium | reverse complement strand
GAGGCGCAGCGTGCGCACGGCGTGCGCCGCCAGGCGCTCCACGGTAGGCAAATGCGGGTGGCCAAAGCGATTGCGCACGCCGCAGGAGAGCGTGGCCAACTCCGGAGCGACTGCCGACAGAAAGGCCTCGCTAGTCGAGGTGCGGCTCCCGTGGTGCCCCACTTTCAGGTAGTCAGCGCGTAAATCGTCCGGGTGGGTCTGCAACAATTCCAGCTCCTCTTCGTGCTCCGCGTCACCGGTAAATAGAAAGCGACGGGCACCGTACTCGATCGAAATCACGATCGAGTTGTCGTTGGCTCCGCGATGCGGCGTGAACGAGGGACACGGCGCGAGCACTCGTAGGGCGGCACCGCCAAAGTTGCGAAGCTTACCGCACAGCTCGTCCGGGTGCCGGATTGGAACTCCACGCGCGCGCAGCGAGCGCATGAGCCCTGCGTAGACCGGACCTGCCCCTTCGGCTTCCCCTTGACCCGTATCCCATAGTTCGCCCACGTCGAGATCCTCCAGCGCGCTGGCCAGGCCGGTGAAGTGGTCGGGGTGCGGATGACTCAGGACCACGATGTCGACACGGCTCCGGCGACGCGCGCGCAACACCGGTAAAACGACGGCTTTTCCCGGGTCAACCGGACTGCCGATGAAGCCTCCTCCGTCGATCAAAAGCAACGCGCCGTCGGGCAGATCGACCAAGTTCGAGTCACCCTGGCCGACGTCGAGCGCGCTCGCGCGCAGCTCCGAAGTTGGCCGACCCGCACGACGCGTAGCCAGCTCTAGCGCACAAAATACCAGGACCGAACCGACGCACCACAGCGCGCGCAAACGTGCTCGGGCTCGCGCCTCGAGCTCGGCGAACACTCGTCCACGCAGAGCGGCGAGCCCAACCACGAACACGATCAGTGTCGTCAGTTGAAAGCGGTCCGGCTCGGGCAGGGTTAACCCGAAGAAACTAGCGTTGGCGCTAGCAACCGCGATACGTCGCACGAGCAACAGCGCTCCCGAGGCCACCAGCGCGGCGCCCCGCTCGAGCGGCGCGCACGGGGAGAGCAGCAGATGCGCCAAACACAGGGGTAGAGCCACCGTTTCGCCCAGTGGTGCTGCGAGCACGTTGGCCACCAGGCCCGCCAGCGTTACACCCGACGCCAACAGTGCCAGGAGCGGCGCGCACGGAATCGTCGCTGATAGTGTGACCGCGAAGCTCGTTGCTAGGAAACGTACGACGCGTGATGAGATCTGCTCGCAGCGCTCACCCAACGGCCGTCCGAGCCAGATCAGCCCGGCCGTGGCGGCGACCGACAACATGAACGACAGATCGAACGCGCACAGCGGATCCCACAAAGCAAACACCAACGTAGAGAGACCGAAGGTGCGCACCGTGGCTGGCTTGCGACCGAGCGCACGCGCCAAAAATGCGACTGAGAGCATGAATGCGGCGCGCCACGCCGAACCGCCTCCACCCGCAAAATCAGCGTAAATAAGCGATAAACCGACGCCTAGTAGGCTTACCCAACGACTGACGACGAAGCGCGCGGAGAGCCGTTCAATGCGCACGAGCAGAAACGTGACGCCATGAACCAGGGCGACCACCGCGAATACCAAGTGCGTGCCGCTGACAGCGAGCATGTGCGACAGGCCGCTCTTCTGAAACGCGTGCGCGTCGTCCGGCGGAAGATCGTTTTCGCCGAGCACGAGCGCGCGGGCCATCGCGGTCGCCGCGGGCGCGAAGGTCAGGGCGATACGCTGGCGCGCGTGAGCCCGAGCGCGGTCGATTAGC
>DASYCR010000652.1:0-4593 GCA_036500095.1 Polyangiaceae bacterium | reverse complement strand
CTGTGTGGTCGAGCTGGGCGCCGAGTGGCCAGCCTGAGCCGTATTGTCGACGACCACGTAGTAGCTGCCCGGCTCCACGTTGACGTAGCGCTGCCACAGAGCATCCCCCGTGCTCTGCTGGATGGTCTCGTCGAGCAGGGCGGGTGACGGCAGTGGCGCGCCGCCCGGCCCGAGCAAGTACTTGGCGAGCATGGTGTCGCCGAGCGGCTTCGGGATCACCAGGATGTCCGCGTTCGCCGCGCCGTCGAGCGAGGCCGACAGATAGATGGCCTGGCCGCTGTCCTTGACCTCGAACGCGCCGATGTAGTCCTGCTGCCCCGTGTGCACTTCGGTGCGTTCGTCCGCGAGCACGTGCTTCGACGTCTGCACGTTGAACGGCTTGAAGGGGTGTTCGCCCGTCGGCACGAGGCCTTCCGCGAAATCCGTCTCGCCGTCCTTGTTGTAGCGAATCACGGTGAAACCGCGGTGCAGCTGGCTCTCGACGATGTGCCGGCCGAGGTCGTCCGGGTTCGTGCCGCTGAGCGCGAGGCCGGTCTGCGCGAGGGTTGACTCGACGAAGGTGGTTTGAAAGCCCGCGCCGTCGATGGTTTTCGGACGGAAGTACACGTACATTGCGCCGTCGCCCAGCTGAAAGTCGGTGTCGTATTCGATCACGCCGCGCGACGAAAACGCAATGCGCTGGCTCAAATTGGTCCAGGCGTAGCCCTTGCCCGCGTATTGCACGACGAACGATTTGTGCGCGTCGTCGTCGACGACCTGCGCCTGGCAGGAGTCCGCGAAAAACCGACCGAGCACGGGCTCGTCGTCGCCGAGCTTGAGCGGAACGCCGCCCTTGAGCATCTCCAGACAGAAGCTATCGAGCCCGAATTTGAGCACGTCGAAGCGGAGGGTGCGGTTCGACGGATCGTTGGTGACCCCGGCACCGACGATCGAAAGGGCCCGCGAGCCGAGCGCGTCGCGCGAGCAGCCGCTGCTGAGAGCCAAGCCGGCGACGAGCGCTGAGCCGCACAGAAACGACGAGCCGAGACGACGCATGCGCCGGCAGCATAACACCGGTTGACAGCGCGGCGCATTGCGACAAAACGTGTGGCTCGTGGCAGAAACCGCGATCGCAGTGCTAGGTGCCGGCGCTTGGGGGACCGCGCTCTCGCGCGTGCTCGCCGAACGCGAACCGGTGGCCCTTTGGACTTGGCAGAGCGAGCACGCGCAAGCTCTGCTGCGCGACCGCGAAAATGCGGCGTTCTTTCCCGGCTTTCCGCTGTCACCCGCGATCGAGCCCACGGCCGATCTCTCTCTCGCGCTCCATGGCGCTCGGATGGTGCTGGTCGTCGTACCCACGCCCGGCGTGCGTGCCACGCTCGAGCAAGCACGCGACGCGCTCGAGCCCGACGCCTCGCTCGTGATCGCCACCAAGGGCATCGAGCCGGGCACGACCATGTTGCTCAGCGAGGTGGTGGCGGACGTGCTCGGGGCAGACGCCGCCGCGCGCACGCTCGTGCTCTCCGGACCGAGCTTTGCGAAAGAGGTCGCGCGCGGGCTACCCACGAGCCTAGTGCTCGCCGGGCGCTCGAGTGCGCTTTGCAGCGAGCTTCAGCAGCGGCTATCCACGGAGCGCCTGCGCGTTTACGCGGGCCATGATCCGATCGGCGTCCAGGTGGGCGGCGCGCTCAAGAACGTGATCGCGATCGCCGCAGGCGCGTGCGACGGGCTGGGCCTCGGGCACAACGCGCGGGCCGCGCTGATCACGCGCGGGCTGGCAGAAATGGCGCGGCTCGCGCTCGCCAAAGGCGGTCACGCGCTCACTTTGGCCGGCCTGGCTGGGCTCGGTGACCTCGTACTCACCTGCAGCGCCGATCTGAGCCGGAATCGCACGGTCGGGTTCGAGCTCGCGCAAGGAAAGAGTCTCACGGCCGCGCTCGGCGAGCTCGGTCACGTGGCCGAGGGAGTAGTCACGGCCGAAAGCGCGTATCATTTGGCGGCGCAGCTAAACGTCGAGCTGCCGATTTCCAACGAGGTCTACCGAGTGCTGTTCGAAAACAAACCCGTGCTCGACGCGGTGCACGACGTGCTGGCGCGTCCCCTCGGGAGAGAGTGGTGATGTCGCGGCGCGTGGGCGTTCTCGTCGCGGCTACGTCGCTGCTCGTGGCCAGCAACGCCTCGGCGCAATTTCCGCCACCTCAACAGCTGCCGCCGCAACAGCCACCCCCACAGCAGCCATTTCCGCCTCAGCAGTTTCCCCCGCAGCAGCCCTATCCTCAGCAACCGTACCCCCCACAATATCCGCAGCAGCCCTATCCGGGGCAGTATCCCGCGCAGCCGTACCCGGCCCAGCCGGGTTACGCGCAGCCGTACGTTCCGCCGCAGTCGAGCTCGAACGCGCGCTCCGGTTCTGAAATCACCGTGCTCTACACGACCGCCGCGATCTACGGCGTCGGCCTCGGTGTTTGGTTTGGCAGTGAAGCGCACATCAAAGATCCGGGCGTGTTTCTTATCGCGCCAGCCATTCTCGGGGTCGCGGCACCAGTCGGCGTATTTTTGCTCGACAATCCGAAGATGCCGCGCGGGATGCCCGGCGCGATCGCCAGCGGCATGGTGATCGGCGCCGCGGAGGGGATCGGCATCTCGAGCTATCAGTTCGAGAGCGCGAACAAGCACGACGCCTGGGGCTTTCGTGGGCTGTCGCGCGCCACGGCCCTCGGCGCGACGCTCGGCGGCGCAGGCGGCTTCGCGCTCGGCTACTTGCAAGAGCCGTCGCCCAAGAGCAGTTTGCTCACGTCGAGCGCGGCGGTCTGGGGCAGCGCCATCGGCGCGATGTTCGGGTACGGCAGCTCTGCCAAAGGTATCGGCTACGGTCTCGCGAACGACAGCGCGGGGCTCGGCGGCCTGATCGGTCTCAACGTCGGCGTCGCCGCTGCCGCGGGCCTGTCGACGGTGTATGTGCCGAGCTATACTGGCGTCGGCTACATGTGGGGCGGTGCGGCGATCGGCATGGCGGTGTCCTTGCCGGTCTACCTTTTTTATGCGGGGAGCAGTCAGCCCGCCAAACGCGGCCTGATCTTCAGCGCGACCGCGACGTCGCTCGGAGTGCTCGCCGGTGGTTTGCTCGGTTCAAACACCACCGACAGCGCGAGCTCCGAGTTCGGCCCGCGCTTCGCGAGCATCGACTATTTGATCCCGACACCCATGCGCGGCGGAGCGGGGCTCGTGCTCGGTGGCTCTCTGCAGTAGTCGCGGAAGCGTCGCGCTCCGCGCATCGCGCCGGCTTGGGCCGCGCTGCGCTGCCCGCGTGAGGCCCCAAATTCTCCTGCTCTTCGCGCCCTTCGCGTCTTCGCGGTAAAATCTCTCCTCTCTCCGTCTGTCGCCCGAGCGTTTCTGCTAGTCTTTTCCGAGGTATGGCGACCGTCCGCTATTTTCCGTCCGAGGGCGCTCCGATAGCGGTGGCGCTCCACAAGCCGGTGACCACGCTCGGCCGCGCGCTCGGCAACGACATCCATCTGCCCGACGCGAGCGTGGTCAATCACCACGCGCAGATCGTCTTCAACGGTCGCGATTTTCAGCTCGAGGAGGTCGATCGCCAAGCCGAGATCTTGATCAACGGCAAGAAAAAGCGGCGCGCGCGGCTCGCCAGCGGGGATCGCATCACGCTTGGGCGCGCCCTGCTCGCGTTCAGCATGTTCAGCGAGGACAACGCGCCGGAGCCGCGTCAAGACCGGGAGGAATTTGCCGCCAGTGAGATCGCCGGCTTGCGTCGCCTGCACGGCTTCAGTGAGCGGTTGATGATGAGCCGCTCGGTGGACGAGCTCCTGGAAACGCTGCTCGACGACATCATCGAGCTCACCGGCGCGGCGCGCGGCGTGGTGCTCTTGGTCGACCCGTCGGAGGGCAAGGAGAGCGCTCCGCGGGTGCGGGCCTCGCGCAACGTGCAGCGCGAGAGCATCGAAGACGCTTCCGGCGTGATCAGCGACAGCATTGTGCGCCAGGTGATCGAGACCAAGCGCCCGATCATCGTCAGCGACGCGCTGACCGACACGACCTTCGGCAAGAGCGAGAGCGTGATCGCCCTGCAGCTGTCGAGCGTGATCTGCGCGCCGCTCTTGAGCCAGGGAGAGGTGATCGGCGCTCTCTACGTCGCGAACGACGAAATCAAGCACCTGTTCGACCGCCGCCAGCTCGATTTGCTGACGATCTTCGCGGCGCAAGCGTCGCTCATCCTGCAAAACGCCATGCTGCTCTCCGCTCTGCGCGCCGACAAAGAAAAGCTCAGCGCCGAGCTCGAGGACAAGCGCTTCGGCGAAATAATCGGTGCCTGCGCGTCGATGATGGAGGTCTTCCGCAAGCTGCAGAAGGTCGCCACGACGGACATCAGCGTGATGATCACGGGGGAGACGGGCACCGGCAAGGAGCTCATCGCCCGCGAGATCCATCGACGCAGCAACCGGGTGGACGGGCCGTTCATCAGCGTCAACTGCGGCGCGATCCCCGAGAACCTCATAGAGAGCGAGATGTTCGGTCACGTGAAGGGCGCCTTCACCGGCGCCATCGCGAGCCGTCCCGGTAAGTTCCAGCAGGCTGCCGATGGCACGCTCTTCCTCG
>DASYCR010000651.1:0-7590 GCA_036500095.1 Polyangiaceae bacterium | reverse complement strand
GTTCCGCCGGTCGTGGCGTCGCCAGCCGCCGTCAAACCCAAAGCCAAGCCTTCGAAAACACCCGGGTCGAGCGATCCATGGGGTGGGAGCCAGCATTGAAACTCCGTCCACTTTTGATTGTCACGATCCTCTCGGTCTCCGCGCTCGGCGCCGGGCGCGCACGCGCGGAGACCTCCACGCAAGAGAAGGCACTCGCTTCGCGGCTCTTCGACGACGCGTCAAAGCTGATGTCCGCGGGTCAAGCCGCCGCCGCCTGTCCGAAGTACGCCGAGAGCGAGCGGCTCGACGCACAGCTCGGCACGCTCCTTCACCTCGGCGAGTGCTACGCCAAGATCGGCAAGACCGCGAGCGCGTGGGCGAGCTTCAAAGAGGCGGCGGACATCGCAGCGCAACGCAACGATCCGCGGAGCGCGAAGATCAAGGAGCGCCTCGACACGATCGCCAAAACGGTTTCAAACCTGGTGATCGTGGTGGCAGACTCCGAGCCCGCCACGCTCGAAGTGCGGGAAGACGGTGCGGTCGTCGGCAGGGCCGGCTGGGGCACACCTATTCCCAGCGATCCCGGTGAGCACAAGATCACGGCCAACGCGCCCGGCGCCAAGCCGCGCGAACTGAGCGCCACCGTCGCCGACGGCGGCCAAACCGTGACCGTGCGTCTGCCGGCGATCGAGTATTTGCCGGAACCTGTGGCTGCGCCCGAGCCTGCGACCAGCGCACCCGCGCCCGCCGCGCAGAACGCCAGTGTCACTCCGCAAGAATCGCGTTCCTGGTTCGCGACGCATCGCAAGCTCGTCGGGGGGATCGTGGGCGGCGTGGGCATCGTCGGGTTCGGCGTTGGCACGGCGTTCGGGCTGATGGTGAAGCCCACGTACGACAAATCGAAATCGCACTGTAACGGTGACCATTGTGACGCTATCGGTCACGACGATCGCCAAAGCGCCTTCAGCAAGGCCACCGTGTCCGATATCGCGTTTGGTGTAGGCGCTGCAGCGCTCGTCGGCGGAGCCGTGCTCTGGCTGACGGCGCCGAGCAATCATCCAGGCGAGCAGCCTCCGTCCGCGACGATCACGCCGATCGTGGGACCGCAGACGGCGTTCGTCTCCGTGCAGAGGAGTTGGTGATGTCCGTTCGAGCGCGCGCCTATCGCTTCGCGGTCTTGACGCTCACGAGCGCAGCCATGACTCTTGGCTGCGCTCAGCTGTTCGGGCTCAAGGATGACGTCCCGTCCGGCCCGTGCCAGCAAAGTCTCGATTGCGCACCGAATGAGATCTGCCTCGCCGGGACGTGCCACCCCGCGGGCGCCGCGGGCAGCACAGGAAATGCTGGTGGCTCGAGCGCGCAAGGCGGCTCGAACAGCGCCGGCTCGAACAGCGCCGGCTCGAACAGTGCCGGCTCGAACAGTGCCGGCTCGAACAGCGGCGGTACTACGAGCAGTGGCGGCACCACGAGCAGCGGCGGTAGTGGAATCGGAGGCAGCTCGACGGGCGGCGGCACGAGCGGGAGCGCCGGGGCGTCTGGGACGCCGAGCTGCGGAGATACTCAGGTCGGCAGCACCGCGGTTTGCGACGAGCTCCCGAATGGCACGCCCATCAATTTCCCCGGTGGCTCGCCGCAAGGGCCCTGCATGGCGGGCACCAAGCTGTGCATGAGCACCGGCACCTTCGGGCCGTGCATGGGCGCGATCGCGCCGGGCATGACGGACTGTTCGACCGCTTCGGACAAGAATTGCAACGGCAAGCCCGACAACAGCGAATGTGGCGTGTGCACGGTGGCCGCGACTCAGTACTGCTACGACGGGCCCCCGAACACCGTGGGCGTGGGCGCGTGCAAGCAGGGCACGCAGGTGTGTCAACTCGACGCGAGCGGCACCCAAGCGGTCTGGGGAACTTGCGCGGGTGAAGTCACTCCCGCGCTGAGCGACACCTGCGACACGGGCAACGACGCCACGTGCAACAACATGGCCAACGAGGGCTGCACCTGCCTCAACGGCCAATCGGGCGCGTGCGGCGCGAAACGCCAAGCGCTCGGCAACTGCGCGGCCGGCACCACCAAATGCGTGAGCGGCAGCTGGGGAGCGTGTTCGATCGTCCCCGCCGCGAGCGACACCTGCAATTCGGGCGACGACGCCTCGTGCAACGGCAAGGTGAACGAAGGCTGCGCCTGCATCAATGGTCAAACACAAGCTTGCGGCACATCCGGCACTGGCTGCACGCTCGGCAGTCAAACCTGCGCGGCGGGAGCGTATGGCGGCTGCGGCGGCAACAGCTGCGTCGACTTTGCGGGGACGACACCGACCCAGAAATGCTCGGTTTCATTTCCCAACGGCGAGCCGAACGACAACAGCTGCGTCATCGGAGGCGTGTGTGCGGCGGGCTACCACGTAACGAACTGCAGCGTGTTCGTGTCGTCGGGCAACGGCTCGTGCTCCTTCGACGGCGCGGACGGCGCGGACCCCACGGCCGCCGACGTGACCGCCAGCAAGCCCAACGTCGGGACCGGCGCCACGTGCGCCATCAGCTCCTGCACGTGCCGCCGCGACGGCTTCTGACGAATCACGGCGCGCGCGTTTTCAAACTGTCGACCGCGTGCACGGGCGGCGCGTCGCCCTTCATCAGATGGGCGATCGCGCTGTAGACCAGGCGCTGGCTCTCGAGCATGCTCTTGCCGCTGAAGGCCGGCGACGTCACGTCGATCGTGTAGTGGCCGCCGCCGCCGCTGACCTGCGCTCGGGACTCGGGCACCGCCTCTTCGATCGCTTGGCGCAGGGCGTCCGTCACGGAACCTTGGAAATCGGTGGGATGCGACGACATGTGCTGCGTTCTCCGGAGACTCAGTAGCGGGGCACGGACGGATCGACCGTTTGGGACCAGGCGTCGATGCCGCCTGCGAGATTGTAGACGCGCCGAAACCCCTCGCGCAAAAGCTCGCGGCCCGCGTTGTCGCTGCGCACGCCGTGGTGGCAGTGTAGAGCAATCGCCGTATCGCGCGGCAATCCGCGCAGGTACGCCTGGCCGGCTTCGTCGAGAGCGCGCGCTTGCTGGATGCTCGCGAGCGCGCGCTCGGCGTCCGGCCGCACGTCGAACAGCAAGACCTCTCCGCGCTCGAGCTTGGCCTTGAGCTCGGGCGCGCTCAGTTGTTTGACGCTGGGCGGCTCGTTCGGGTTGTCGATTTTGAAGCCGCCCTGCGCGCCGTCGACGAAATCGATACTCAGGCCGTCCGCGCGGCGCGCGCTCGGCGGATCGATCAGGAGCGTGAGGCCCGCGACCGAAAGCTCGAGCTCGCCCGCTTCGCGCGGACCGAAGAACAAATCGTATTGGAAGGCATCATCGATTTTCAGATGCAGCGAGTCCCCCGGACACTCGAGCAGCGCGGCGGCGAACGCCTGGGCCGCTCGCTCGCTCACGCGAACGCTCGGTAGCTTCACCGTCGGAGCCGCCACGTCGCGGCCGAGCAGCTTGGCGAGCTCGTTCGACGCGTGCAGTTCGCGCACGATGTCACAGCCGCCGACGAATTGCCCACTGATGAACAGCTGCGGAATCGTCGGCCACGACGAATACTCCTTGATGCCGTCGCGGAGCTCCGGGGACTCGAGCACGTTCACGGTTTGGTAGTTCGGCAAGAGCTCGTCCAGGATCTGCACGACCTGCGCCGAGAAACCGCACTGCGGCGCGCGGCGCGAGCCCTTCATGAACAGCACGACCGGATGAGTGGAAACGAGCTTGGTCAGCTCGCCCCGCAGGGTTTCGGAGAGTGCCATCGGCGCGTCATAGCACGATCCGCTCAGGCGCGAATGCGCTGTCAGCCTGGATTTATCGGGGTTTCGGCTGCGTCCCGCCGGCGCGAACCGCTCGGCCGCGCGCCGCGCCACGCGCGCATGGCGCCTCCGCTCACCTGAAATCGTCCGCGTGTTTCTGCGTTGGATCTTCGATTATTTCCGAACGGAGTGAGACTCGCAGTGTAAATCCGCATCAATCTACAACTTCGAGTCCTTGGTAGTACGCGTTGCGTGCTAGGGTGCCGCGCATGACTGAAGGCACCATTAAGCGACTGACTGACAAAGGTTTCGGATTCATCGACACGGGCACGGGGAAGGACCTCTTCTTCCACATGTCAGCGGTCGAAGGCGTTCGGTTCGAGGATCTCGCGCAAGGGCAGCGGGTCTCGTTCAACGAAGGTCAAGGACCCAAGGGTCCTCGGGCCGAGAACGTAAAGCTGATCTAGGTAGAAAATCGACATTCCGGCGCCGCGAGGCGCCGGTGCCGTTTGGAGCTCTCGATTGGCTTCAAACGCTACGCGCGGCTTGATTCACGACGGCGTTGGGGCTGGGTGATACTCGCGTGAGGGAATGATTTGGGGGTGGCGATGCTCGGCGCGTGCCGCCGAGGTAACAGCGCGACGGCGTCGTAGGGCGCTCCTGCGAGCGACGCTCGTGCTGTGTTTCAAAGCGAGATGCTTTACCGCTTCATCACGCGTTCCGCGGAACGGCGTCGCTGCGCACGTGTGCGCTGCGAGCTCGTGAGAGCGCGCGCCCGAGCGCAATGGCCGAGCCGCGCGCTGCAAATAGCCGAGCGCCGCTAGAGACGCGATGCTAAGGTATTCGTGAGTGTTGCTCGGGTCCATTGCCCGGGACGGCAGAGCGCTCCGTGCGGCAAGGCCGCCCTTAGAAAGGGTTCCGATGACTCAAGCCACTCAAAGTGCGCCGTTTCCGACGCTGTTCGAGCATCAACTGCGCAAGGAGTGGGGCGTCAGCGTCGTTTCGGGTGAGCACGACGGCAAACGCCGCTTTCTGTTCGAAGGCGGGGAGGAGCGCACGATGAGCGCGAGCTCCCTCGATCTGATGCGCCGCGTGGACAGCCCGAATCCCGAACAACAGGCCGCCTATGCCCGGCTGACGGTGCTGCTCGCCAAGCGGGGCGGCCGCGTCAAGGTCGCGACCTCCGATATCGCCCGGGCCTCGATCACGGCCCAGCTGCTCTGGCTGCGTGAGCGCTGCCCAAAGGCCCTAAAAGACGAGAAATGGCTGACGGACCCGCGCCGGCAAGGCGCGCGGCGCGCCCGCGATCTGGCGATCGACAAAGCGCGTGAGCTGCTGTCGCGAAAGGTCGTGGACGGCCTGATTGCCGCCGAGCGCTTCGATACGCTCTGGCAGAGCGTGAGCGACGTGCTCACGGCCAGCGAGCTCACGAGCGCGCAGCGCATTGCCGGCACTCTGTCGAGCCAGCAACTCGTGGTGCTCGGCGGGGCCGTGCGCAAATTGCTGTTCGGGACCAGCACCTACGAACAACGCTTCGACGGTTTCGTCGCCGCTTTCGACACGGTCTTTCGCGAGCCGCCGTCGTGGGAGCTGGCGACCGCGCTGTCCGCCCTGGTTTTCCCGACCGAGCACACGTTCGTGGAGCCCGGGCCGTTTCGCAAGCAGCTCAAGGCGCTCGGCCGCAACAACGTGCTCAGCGCGCGCCCGAGCGGCGCCGCCTACGCGCGCTGCGCCGGTATGGCCCGTACCATCGCCACTGAGCTCGGCGCTCTGGGGGAAGTGCCCGGGGATTTGTTCGACGTGCTCGACTTCGTGAGCGCAACCATCGCCAGCGTCAAACCGCGCGGCAAAGCGCAGGAGTAGCTCGATCCCCCGCGATCATGAGCAGGAACACGATGGATCGTAGCCAACTCTTGTGCACGGAACCGAGCGTGCTCGGCGCGTCTTGGGCTCGCGCGCTGCTCGAACGGACGCGCGACGAAGGGCGTCCCGTGGACGGAGGCTGGCCCGGCACGCTGCCGGAGGCGCGCGCGCTGGTCTCGACGCAGCTGAACCGCGAGCTCTCGGAGCGGGCGATGCCCGTGCTCAGCGCGAGCGAGCTGAGCGCCGCCGTAACGACGACGTACAGTCGGGCCAAGCGAGATTGGCTCGCCGTGGCCCAAGCGACCCGACACAACGAACTGCGTCGCGCGCGATGACGCGCGCAGGCCCCCCCGCTCCGCCGACGCTCAAGATCGTCACGCAATATTGGCGCGGCGAGACGCGCGTGTGCGAATTCGCGAAGTCCGATCTGTTGCTCGATATTTGTATTTCATCGAGCAAAGATCCCGTGGGCGAGTGGTGCATCGAGGCGCGCAACGGCCGCGACTCGGGGGCGCGCATCAGCGAACGGGCCGCGACGCGCGCCGCCGCGCTCACCGCGGTGGCCTCCGCCTGGGTCGAGCGCGGTCCGGCGCTCGGCTTGCCCACGCTCGATTGGGACGTGGTGCGCGCCGCCCTCCGCACGGTGGGCGCGCTCGATTGAGCTAGAAATCGCCGCCTAGCTTACGGCACGACGACGCGCCACAACCCCGCGGTCAAGTTGGCCGAGTAGAGTAGGTGATGATCGGGGTCGTAGGCGAGCGTGGAGCCTCCATGGTCCATCGCCGCATAGTCGAACGCGGGAGCCCACTGGCTCGGGTTGCCGTCGGGGGCCGACGAATACCAGCCATCGGCTGTCTCGGTTCCGCCGTATTGGCCTGCGGAGGCGTACAGGTTCGTGCCCGTATCGACCATGAACAGCGCACCGTTCACGGTGTTTCCGCCCGGGGAGTTGGGCACTGCGGTCCAGTTGATACCGTCCGTACTGTGTAACAGGCCGCCCTGGCCCGCGCAGTAGTACGAACCGTCCTTGGCCGTAAGCACCGCGCCGCTCGCCGAACCGGTGTACACCTGATCCCAGGAAGCGCCGGCGTTGGTGGTGCGCCAAATACCGCCGGTCGAGCCGTTGCCGCCGTACGCGCCGTAGAGCCACGTCGAGCCGGAGAGCACGGTCTGACCGTCGCCTTCGCTCCAGCTTTGCGCGCTGTTGGTGAGTGCCTTCCAGGTCTCGCCGCCGTCCGGCGTTTCCGCCATGCACGCCCAGCAATCGTTGCCACTGCCGTCACTGCAGGCGTGTCCGGCGCTCGGGGCCATTTTGCAATCGATATGGAAGCTGACGACCAGGTGCAAATGATCCGTCGGGTCCATCGAGATCTTCTCGATCCACCCGCCGTAGGTGAGCGAGGGCAGCATGTCGGCGGTGAACTTCTGAGTCCAGTTGGTGCCGCCGTCCGTCGACTTGTAAAAACCCTCGTTGCCGTAGCCCGGAGTGGTGTAGAGCACGTTCGAATCGGCTGTGTCGACCACGAAGGTCCATTGGCGCCCGGTGTCGAGATCGGTCCCGCCGCTGCCGGTGTCGCTCTTCACCCAAGTAGAGCCGCAGTCGAGCGTCTTCCAAATGCCGAGTGAGGACGTGCCCAAATAGGCGGTGCCGGCGTTGATCGGGTCGAGCGCCACGCTGTGTGCGCCGTAGGTGGCGGTGGTGCCCGTGGTTGGGTTGACGTACTCAGGTTGGCCGCAGGAGGTCGGATCCGTGCCGAAATCGGGCGTGCACCACGCGCTGGAGTTGAGCTGAACCGGCGTGACGTTCTCCCATTTGCCGGCCGCCGCGAGGCTGTCGCAGGAGCCCACGTTGTGAAGGATCACGTTGACGGTCGCCGTGTCACTCGCCGACGGATCGCCCACGCTCGTCGCGACGACGTGAAAGGTCCCGGCCGCCGCGGGCGCCGTGTACATGCCGTCCGTGGAGATGGAGC
>DASYCR010000650.1:0-3422 GCA_036500095.1 Polyangiaceae bacterium | reverse complement strand
TCGACAACGGCCCGGTACCGACGATCAACAACAACATGGCGATCGGCTTCGGCATCGACTACGCGCACTACTCGGCGAACTACTGCGGCTTCATTTTCCCGGGTGTCGTGCCACAGACGTCAGTCAACGTCTGGGATTTTCCGGTGGTCGCTCAGTGGAACTTTTTCTTCACCTCTCACATCAGCGTGTTCGGTGAGGCCGGCCTCTATATCCAGCACTGGTCCTGGACCTATCCGACGAACATCGCCTGTCCGAATGGCGCCTTCTGCAACTCGTTCAGCGCCTCCGACACCACCGTGCAACCAATGGCCACCGGCGGCGCGCGCTTCTTGTTCACCAACAACGTGAGCGCGATGGTGCGCCTCGGTTGGCCGTATATCTCCGCAGGCGTCGGCATCTGGCTCTGAGCGCCTGCCCGAAGTGTAGGCAATGGAAAATCGTGCGCCGCCGTCGAACAACATCGCGGCCACCATTTTCCGAGATCTCAGAAGTCAGATCCTGAAAGGCACGCTCAAACCGGCCGAGCGCTTGCCCGGCGAGCGCGAGCTTTCAGCCAAATACGGGACCAACCGCAACACGCTGCGCGAGGCCGTGCGCATGCTCGAGCAAGCGCGGCTGGTGACCGTCCGACACGGCCAAGGCGTCACGGTCTGCGATTTTCGCAAGACCGGCACCATGGAGCTCTTGCCGCCGTTCCTGGAGGCCGCCGGTAACGCGGCGGAGATCGCCGCGCTGCTCGAGGACATCTTGCCCGCGCGCCTGCTCGTGCTCGAGTTCGCGACCAAGCTCGCCGCCAAGCGCGCGAGCCCCGACGACATCGCGCGCTTGCGCGACATCACCGAGCTCTTGATCGCGGCCTTCGAGCGGCGCGATCCGGTGGTGATCGCGCATGGCTTTCAGCGTTGGCTCGACGAGCTGCTCGACGCCGGGCACTCGGTCGCCGTGCGCTGGATCGCCAATCCATTTCTGGACGCATATCGTGAGCTCTTGGATCGCTTTCCGGCGCTCTGGATCTTGGAGCCGAGCTTTCCCCAACACCTGCGCGACGTGGTGACCATGCTCGAAAAGTCGGACGAAGAAGGCGCGCTCGCGGCCACGCGCAACTACTATCACCGCGTCGATGACATGCTGATGAAGGCGCTCGGCAGCTTGATGGGCGCGCCGCTGCCGCGCTAGAGCGCATGCCCCGCAGGGCATGCACTCTAGCTTTTGGGTTTTGTTATTGGGGGGCTCCTACGCATGTCGCCCTGCGATACTCGCGACCAGGGGCCAGCCGGCGCCGGGTTTGCCGGATTTTCTGGGGTCTTGGTCTCCGTGGCAGATCGCGATCTGATCGTGCCAAGACTGCTGATGTCGACTTGCGGGGCTTTGCCCCGGCGCCCCAAGAGGGTGCTCTGTTGAGCTTGAGGTCTGGCCAATTGAGATCTGGCCAATGCTCAACGGGCTCCAGCGCGCCGGGAGTTGTGAAGTACGCTGAGTATGCTCTAGCGCGCTCAGTCCGCGCCCGGGGCGAGTTCTCGTTCGGCACGCTTGAGCCAACGCGCGACGCGGGGCGGCAAATCGGCTCGTAGCGGCGTTTGTGCGGGCAGCGGCACGCTCGATTTGGTCGACCAGAAGAGCACGGGCCCCGGCGAACCTGCGCGTGTGTCCGCGAGCACGCGCGCGACGGCTTTGGCGCTGTAGGTCGTGTCGAGCGCCGGCAATCCGAGCTGCGACCACAACGCGATCGCCTCGCGACCGGCATCTGTCGGCAAGCCGTAGCCGCTCCCGAGAAAACGGCCGTCGACGTCAAAGCGGCGGCTGAGCTCGCTCCCCGAAAATTGCGGCAGCGTGCCGCCGGACAGCGTGCAGAGCAAGCGCGACGCGGCGGTCGCCAAACGCAAAATGCGGAAGCGGCTCGTGATCGGCCAGGGGGTCACGCGCACCGAGCAAAGCTCCGGCTGCGTCGCGCGCGTGAAGCCGAGGCCGCGCGTGGCGGCCAACGTGAGCCCGACGCACAGCCCAGCCGACGTACAGGTCGAACCCACGCCCACCACGATCCGACGCGGGAGCGGCAGCTCCTTATCGGCAATCTGCCGCGCGAGCTCGAGCCCCGCGGACACGTAGCCGAGCGCGCCGAGCGGCGTCGCGCCGCCGGGCACCATCACGTACGGCGCGCTCGCTCCCGCGCGTTTTTTTAGCCGCCAAATGCCGAACGGCAACGCGCTCCAATGCGCAATCGCTCGGAGCTCGACGTCCAGCGCGCTGAGGGCCCGCAAATTTTCGTAGGCCGCGAACGAAATCGGTTGCGGAAAGAGCAGCGCACCCGGCCGCAGCTCACAGCGCGCCGCGTGGAACGCCGTGGCGAGCGCATGGTTCGAACCGAAGGCGCCCGTCGAAAACACGCGCTCTTTGCCGAGCACTCGAGCTTGCCCAAACAGCAGCTCGAGCGTGCGCACCTTGTTGCCGCCGTACGCGGCGGCCGAAATGTCGTCGCGCTTGAGCCAGACGTCCGCGCTGGCCACACCGAGCGCGCCCGCGAGCCCGGTCGCCGGCGTGACCGGCGTTGGAAATGTTCCGAGCGGCGCGCGAGGCAAGCGCGCGCTGAGCTCGGGACACGCGTCGAACAGGGCAAAACTCATCGCTTCCGCGAGCAGGATTGCAGGGCGGCGCGAGTTGCGCAAAATGCCCGCTGCATGAGCGTCGAAGCCGTCATTTTCGATTGGGGTGGGACGCTCTCGTTCTACGCAAACGTCGAACTTTACGATATGTGGCTGCTCGCGGCCGAGCACCTGGGGCGCGTGATCGGACGTGACCCGACAGAGCTCGCTGAGCGCCTGTGCCAGGCCGAGCTTCGCTATTGGCAGGGCGTGAAAGACGCGCAGCGCGCCGGCACACTCGCCGAGATCCTCGACGCGGAATCCACTGCCCTCGGCCTCGACGTCACCAGCGCGGTGCTCGAAGAGGTCGCGCAGCGCCACCTCGACAGCTGGACTCCCCACATTCGCCACCACGAAGACGCAGCGCCCACCTTGCGCGCGCTGCGCAGCGCCGGACTCAAGATCGGTCTGTTGTCGAACACTCATTGGCCCGCGTCGTTCCACGAACATTTTCTGGAACGCGACGGCTTGGCCTCACTGATCGACGAACGCGCCTATACCTCCAACATGACGCACAGCAAACCGCACCGCGTCGCGTTCGAACACATCCTGGCGCGCCTCGGCGTCAATTCCGAGCGCGCCGTGATGGTCGGCGATCGCCCGATCGACGACGTGCAGGGCGCGCAACACGCCGGACTGCGCGGCATCTGGCGCCCGCATTCCGGCTCACCGCCGCTCGAGAACGTCGTGCCGGACGCGGTGATCCGGAGGCTGAGTGAGATCCCGGCCTTGATTGCGGAGTGGTGAGGAGTGAGCGCAGGGCTCGCAACGCAGCAAGAACAA
>DASYCR010000649.1:0-2882 GCA_036500095.1 Polyangiaceae bacterium | reverse complement strand
GCGTCCGCGTCGTTTAAAATGAACAGTGTTTTGACCTTGCCGTCGGAGTCGTCCGGATCGCGTCGCTCGATGCGTTCGATCCAATCCGGTGTGCCGACCGGGACGTTCCACTGATAGAAGTTCTTGCCGGCAATACCGTCCGGATAGCGCACGAGCATCACCGGCCGATCGCGCAAGAAAGGCAGCATCACGTGCGCGACCGAGGCGTAGTACGCGCACAAATCGCCCTTGGTGTAGCCCTCGTTCGGCCAAAATACCTTGTCCTTGTTGGTCAAGAGGACGCGCGACGGCTGCGCCTCGAGCTCACTCGCCGTCTCCTCTTCCGCGGCTTGTTCGACGACCTCGTCGGGCGGAGCCGCGCGACACGCACTGGGCTCCATGTCCGGCCGCAGACCGAGGAACACCGGCGCACGCAGGCGCACGTCTCCATCCGTAAACCCCAAAAAACGCACACTGACGACCAGCTCCGGGCGCACCCAACGCCCGCCCTTGGCGTCCTCCGGAATCTCGCCCGTGGCCGGAAATTCGTCGATTTCGCGACCAGCGAGCTCGCGCTCCAAGAGCGACAGCATCGGTAGATCCAGGCCGCTGCCCACGCGCCCGCGGTACACGAGCCGCTCGCCCGAGTAGCTCGCGACGCATAGCGCCCCGACCATGCCCCGCGAGCCCTTGCCCGGCATCCAACCGATCACGACGAAGTCTTCGTCGCGCTCGCACTTGATCTTGATCCAATCGTCGCTGCGCTTCGGCCCCGCGCGGTACGGCGAGGCGGCGCGCTTGGCCACGACGCCCTCGAGACGCTGCGCGCGGCAGAGCGCGAGCAACGCGCTGCCGCTCCCCTCCAGGTGATCGAGCGCGCGCAGAAAGCCGCGCCCGCCGATCAGCTTGAGCAGCAGCCCTTTCCGCGCGGACAGCGGCAGCGGTCGCAAATCCAACGAGCCGAGCGCGAGCAGATCGAACACCAGATAACTCACCGGTACGTCGCCCTGCACGGCGCGCACGTCGAGCGGGCGGTGCGCGTGGATCCTCGGGGCCAGACGCTGAAAATTCGGGCGACCCTCGGCGTCGAAGGCCACGATTTCACCGTCGAGCACGACCCGCGACGGTGCCAGCGCGGCCACCGCGCGCGCGATCTCCGGGTAGCTCGAGCTGGCCGAGCGCCCATTGCGATAGCGCAACAACGCCGCGCGGTCGTGCTTGTCGGCGACGATGCGCACTCCATCGAGCTTGAGCTCGTATAAGCGATTGGGATCGTCGAGATCCGTTTCGGTGGTGGCGCACAGCATCGGCTCGCTGTCGCTCACGTCGACTTCTCCCGGCCGCGCGCCGAGCGCCTCCGCTTCGGCGATCAGCGCGGCCACGAACGCGTCTTTGCCCGCCAACTGCTCGATCGTGAGACCGGACAGCACGCTGTGAGGCTGCTCGCTCTGCACGTCGCGCTCGGCGCTCGAGTGTTCGTCCTGCTTCTTGATCAGCAGCCACTCGTTGTTTTGCTTGTCGTTCGGGCCGCGCGCCTTGCGGCGCCCGGTCGCCACGAGCGCGAAGCGACCGTGCAACTTGAAGCCGTCCAGCCAAAAATCGATTTTGCCCCGCTCGATACCCTCCTCCGCGCTGGTCTCGAGGTAGCGCACGCGCCCGACGTCCCAGGCGATCATCGCGCCGGCGCCGTAGTTACCTTCCGGGATCACCTCTTCGAACTCGAGGTACTCGAGCGGGTGGTCCTCGGTGTTCACGGCGAGCTTCTTCTCTTCCGGGTTGAGACTCGGACCGCGTGGCACCGCGAAACTCTTGAGCGCGCCGCCCACCTGAATGCGCAGGTCGTAGTGCGGGCGCGTGGCGTCGTGCAGGTGCACCACGAAGCGGCCTTGGCGGGTCGCGCGCGAGCTGAGCTTGTGTTCAGCGCCGAACGGCTCGTTGGTGCGCAGCGGATCGCGCTTGTGGCGATATTGCTCGAGCGCGTCGCCCGACGCGGCAGGAGCTTTCGGATCTTTCGCCGAAGTCTTGCTCAACTTCGTTCCTCACAAGCTAGCATATGCCTCACATGGCCGCGCGAGCCACATCCTCGGGTACGATCTCTTTCGGCTTGGTGTCGATCCCCGTGAAATTCTACACGGCGGCGTCGTCCGAACAGGCAAGCTTCAACATGCTGCACAACAAATGCAGCGGCCGCGTGAAGCAGCAGCTGTTCTGCCCGACCGACAACGAGGTCATCGAGCGCACCGACACGCTGAAGGGCTACGAATACGCCCGCGGCCAATATGTGACGTTCACCGAAGAGGAACTCAAGGCGCTCGAAGCCGAGCGAAGCAACAGCATCGACATCGCCGAGTTCGTTCCGCTCGCCAGCGTCGATTTCGTGCACGTCGAAAAGAGCTATTATCTCGGCCCCGACAAGGGCGGCGACAAGGCCTATCGGCTGCTCGGCGAGTCGATGACCGCCAAAGCCAAAGTCGCGGTCGGGCGCTGGGCCGCGCGCGGCAAGGAGCAGCTCGTCTTGATTCGCCCGTACGGCAAGGACGGCCTGATCTTGCACCAGCTCTACTACTCCAACGAGGTGCGCGCGTTCGACGAGATCGACACGGGCGCCACCTTCAAGTTCAGCGACAAAGAGCATGATCTTGCCCAAAAGCTGATCGAGCAACTCTCGACCGACGAGTTCGACGCGAGCAAATACAGCGACTCCTTCAGCGACCGCGTGCGTGCGGCCGTCGATCAAAAGGTCGCGGGACAAGAAGTGACTATCGCGCCCGAAGCGCCCAAGGCCCAGATCATCGATCTGTTCGAAGCCCTCAAGAAGAGCCTGTCCACCGGCAAGAGCGACGAAGGCGCCGACGGCGAGCCCGCCGCGCTCCGCCCGCCGAAAAAGGCGAGCGTCAAGGGCG
>DASYCR010000648.1:0-6890 GCA_036500095.1 Polyangiaceae bacterium | reverse complement strand
GTCCCAACTGCAGCTGGGCGCGGCGCAGCTGCCGGCCGTCACGCACGCCGCGTATTGTTCCTGGGTCACTTCCGTGCGGTCGATCTGGAACGCGCTGAGCGTCACCGTGTGCATCGGCTTTTCATCGTCCAGGCATTCGTTGTCGACGGCGGCGTTGCAACCCATGATGAAGTCACCCGCGGAAACGCTGACCATGTCGCCCGGAGCGGCGGTACTCGCGCAAGAGAAGGCCGAGCCGGCGTCACCCCCGCCCGCACCGCCGCCCGAAGGATCGCCGCTCGTTCCGGCGCTGGCGGTTCCGCCGCCCGAACCGCCGGAGGAACCACACGCCACCAGTGTGAGCGCTGCGACGAGCACGTGCGGCGCTGAGAGCGCAGCACGCAATTTTCCGATCGTGTGAATGCTTCGATTGGTCATGGCTGGTCGGTCGAACGCAACGGCCGTGCCAGCTGGCACCTGAACCGCGCTCTCCGCAGAGTGTTCACTGAGTGCGTGCGCGCGTTGCAGGGCTCCTCGCGCGGGGGCGGAGGCGAAAATGTTGGGACCGTGGCAGTCTTGCCGTGCCGACACGACTCCAGCGTGCGCACCCTGCGATCGCACGCACTTGCAGAGCGATGGCATGCGGCGTGCACAGCTCGGGCTCGTGCATTTCTCTGCCGACAGATTCGTGGACGGTTCGCCCTTCGGGCCACGTTGGGAGCTCGGTGCGTTCCGGCTGCTCGCGGACTCGCGCGCCGCCGGCGAGCACGTCGGTGGCGATTTCTATGCCTTCGAGCAACGCGACGACAAGCGGCTCACGATCGTGATCGGCGACGCCTGTGGGCGCGGCAAGGAAGGCGCGAGCCTCTTGCCGAGCGTACTGCCGCGATACGAAGCGCTGGCGCGCTCCGGCCAGGGACCGGCTCAGCTGCTCGGCGCGCTCAATCGCGGAATCTCCCAGGAAATGCCCGCGGATCGCTTCGTCACGGGCGCGAGCTTCGAACTCGACGCCGGGCTCGGAACCTTGACGGTCGCCAACGCCGGTCACGTACCGGCGATCCTGCGTAGCGCAAGCGGCGAGGTGCGCGTGATCGGCCGCGCTTCTGGGCCGCCGCTCGGCATTCTGGCGGACTGTCGCTACGCGGACGAGCGACACCGCATCGGTGTAGGCGACGTGATCGTGTTCATGACCGACGGCATCCTCGAGACCGTCGAGACGGATCTGGCGCGCATGCCGACGCTGACGAAGCTGGTCGCGAATGCGCCTCGCGGCGGTCGCGGCGTGCATCGTCATTTGCTCGAGAGGGTGGACGGTTACGCGCCAGAGCTACGTCGCGACGACATGACCCTGCTCAGCTTGGAGGTCATTCGTCAGCCTCGCCAGCCTTCGGAGATCCACCCGACCTTTACCGGATGAGCCATGCGAGTCTTAATCGTAACCAAGATCTTTCCGAACCGCGTGGAGCCCCTGTCCTCGCCCTTCAATCGTCAGCAGTTCGGCGCGCTGTCGCGCTTCTGCGAGGTGGAGGTATTGGCCACGATTCCGTGGTTTCCAGCGGCACGCGCGTTTCGTCGCTGGTCGAGCGTGGCGCGGCTCGTGGAGGTGCCCGAGCACGAATCGATCGACGGGCTGCGCGTTCGCCATCCGCGTTACGTGATGTTGCCGAAAATTGGCCACGCCGTCGCGGGTCCGCTGTACGCGGCGTCCCTCGCGGCCAGTATGCTGCGCTATCGCGGCCGGGTCGACGTCGTGCTGGGGTCCTGGGCGTATCCGGACGGCTTCGCGGCCGTGGTGCTGGCGGACATGCTCGGCGTGCCGGCCGTGATCAAGTTGCACGGCTCCGACGTGAACGTCGTCGCGCGTTGGCGCGGGCCTCGGCGGCTGTTGAAGTGGGCGCTGCCGCGGGCCGAGCGCGTCGTCGCGGTCAGCGGCGCGCTCGCGGAGAGCGCTGCTGCGCTGGGCGTCCCGGCCGAGCGAATCGATCTCGTGCCGAACGGCATCGATCGAGCGTCGTTCAGGCCGCGCGATCGCGCAGAGGCCCGCGCGGAGCTCGGCTTGCCGCAGGGCGGCAAGCTGGTGCTCTACGTGGGGCACATCAGCGGGCCCAAGGGAGCGTTTGATCTGATTCAGGCGTTTGCCCTCGTCAGCCGGCGCGTGCCCGACGTGCGCCTGGTCATGGTCGGCGACGGCTCGGGGCTCGCGGAGGCCCAGGACATGGCGAGCGGGCTCTCGGATCGGATCACGTTCGTCGGCGCCGAGCCCCACGACAAGATCCCGAGCTATCTTGCGGCGTGTGACCTGCTCGCGCTGCCGAGCTGGAATGAAGGCATGCCCAACGTCGTGCTGGAAGCCCTCGCCAGCGGTCGGCGAGTAGTCGCGACGAACGTGGGCGGCATTCCAGAGGTGGTCACGGACGAGCTCGGGATCTTGGTGCCGCCGCGCAATCTCGCGCTGCTCGCGAACGCGCTCGAAAGCGCGCTGGCGACGAGCTACGATCCCGAGCGTATTTCCGCCGCGCTCGAGCGCCCCGATTGGGACGGCAGCGCGCGGTTGCTCTTCGAGAGCTTGCGTTCCGCGCTCGGCAGCCGAGCCAGCCGGGAGGCGGCCTGACATGTCGCTGATCTCGAGCGCGCTCGGCGCCCTGCGCGCCGTCGGGCCGGGGCTCGAAGCCAAGCGACGCCAGAGCGCGAAGGTGTTGGCGGAGGCGATCCTGCCGCCGCGGGTTGCGGTTTGGCGTACGCGCGAACGACGCCAATCACCGGCAAAAGCCAGCCGGATTGCGCTGACCTTCGATGACGGACCGAACTCCCTGACGCCCGAGTACTTGGCGACGCTGGCGCAGCTCGGAGTGCGCGCCACGTTCTTCGTGGTCGGAGAACATTGCGAGAAGCATCCTGCGCTGGTCAAACAGATCGCGGGGGAGGGGCACGAGCTGGCGGGTCACGGCTATACGCACCGCCGCTTCACCGAGCTATCCCAGAGTGAGCTCTCGGACGAGCTCGAGCGGACGCAGGCTTTGCTGCCGCGGGACGCGTACGGTCGGCGTTTGGTGCGACCGCCGCACGGCGCCGTCTCGTTGCGCTCGCTGCTCACCTGCGCGCAGAAGGGATTCACGACCGTCTTGTGGTCGTTCAACTCCGACGATTGGCGCCACGACGACGCGTCACGCGTGGCGGGAGCCTTCAACGCGCGAGCACTCGAGGCGGGGGAAATCGTGCTCCTGCACGAAGGCCAGACTTGGACCATCAAGGCGCTGCCGGCGATCGTCGCCGAGCTCGAGAAAGCGGGCCATGAACTCTGCACCGTGGGTGACCTGCTTGGCTAGCTTGTCCCTTGGCCTGACTGCTTGCAGGGCGCCGCCCCGTTGGCAGGTACTCGGCGAATCGACGCGCCTCGCGCGGAGCGAACGTTCACCCGCAAAATCTGCCATTTTTGACGGGCAGCGCGTACATTTACGCGGGGCGCGCGGCGAGACCCTAGGGCTCCAATTGCGCATCTCGGACGGGCAGGTGCGGCGCATTCGCCTCGAGCTGCCCGCAGAAGCCGCGTTGGTCAGCGGCTTCACGGTTCGTTACTTGGACGTTCGCGAACCGTCGACGAGCCTGTACGGTCCGAGTCACGGGGCCGGCGCTTACCCGGACGTGCTCGCGCCGAGCGAAGGCACGCTGCAGACGAACGACCTCGCTTACTTCGACGTGGGCATTCCGGACACAGCCCGGCCGGGCCGCTACGAAGGCGCGCTCGTCAACGGCGAGCAGACGATTCCGGTCGTGCTCGAGGTGAGCTCGGCGCGCATCGATCTCCGTCGCGATCCGCTGGTATGGGTCTTTTACTTGCCGAGCGATATTGCGCGCGCCGACGGGTTGTCGGACGACGATGACGCGGAATTGCTCGCGCACGAGAGCGCTTATCACGAGCTCTTTCGCGCCCACGGCGCGTTCTTGGCGGCGGATTTGCCTCCGGCGCGCTTCGAAGCGCGGCGTCGCTTCGTCCACGACGTCAAATATTGGCCGGTGGCGATCGACACCACGAGCGATGAAACCATCACGCACGACGTGCACGCATGGCTCGAGCTCTTTCGGGGCAGCGGTGTGACGCCCTTCGCTATCCCGGTGGACGAACCGCGGAGCCCCGCACAGAAGCTGCGCGCCCGGCGGATCGCCGAGGTGATTGGGCGTGCGGGCGGCGGTCGCCCGTGGCTTTTGCGTGGCGTTACGGACAAGAAGTCGCCGATCTACGGCGATGCGATCGACGTCTTTCTGTCGCCGGACGACTTCCCAGGCGCGGCCAACGAGAGCGCCGCGAACGGCGAACGCTTCTGGACCTACAACGGCCGTCCGCCCGCGGCGGGCAGCATGATTCTCGATACGGACGGAGTCGCGCTCAGGAGCTGGGGCTGGATCGCCGAGCGCTATCACGTGGACCTCTGGTACGCGTGGCAGGGGCTCTACTTTTCTGATCGCTACAATCACGGCGGCCCGACCGACGTGCTTCGCGATCCGGTCACGTTCGACGAACGCTCGCGCGGAGGCACCGACTTCGGCAATGGGGACGGGCTCTTGGCCTATCCCGGCGCGCTGCCCTCGCTCAGGCTGAAGGCGCTCCGCCGCGGGCTCGAAGACCGACTCCTCATCCGTCAGCTCGTCGCTTGCGGCGGCGCTCGCGTTGCGGAGCGCGTCGTGCGTCGCATGGTCCCGCGCGCGCTCGGCGAGGCCAAGGGCGCGCAGAGTTGGTCGCTCGAAGAACCCGTCTGGGAAGAGGCGCGGCGAGACGTGCTCGACGCCATCGAACAGGAGTGCCCATGAGGCAGCAAACCTGGCTCGATGACGAGCTCACGCTGGCGGGCGCGCTGCGCCAAGGCGCCGAGCTTCTATTTGCGGGCTTCCGGCGCAGCGTGCTGACGCTGCCGCTGATCGCGGTGTTCGGCGCGGCGCTCGGGGCCGCGGTCGTCTGGGGCAAGCACGAGTACGCCCCGCGCTTCGTCTTGCGCGTGATCGAGGCGGACCGCGATCCAGGCAGCATGCCGCGCTTGAGCGGCCAACTCAACGACTACGTGCGGCAGGCGATCTTCACGAGCGCGCCGCTCTTCGACGTGATTGAGCGCAACGGTCTGTACCCGAACCTGATGCGCCACAACCCGCGGGCCGCTCTCGACTCCCTGCGCGAGGACATCTCGCTCGAGGTCTATCGAAACTATTTCGTCGAGCAGCGCGCGCCGGGTGAGCTGCCACGCTCGGCGCGCTTGGCGTTGAGCTACCACTCGCGCGATCGCGTACAGGCTTTGGCGGTCACCCGCGAGCTCGGCAACCTGATTATTTCCCATGAGCTCGAGGTGCGGCGCGCGCAAGCGCTGGAGGCGGCGCGCGCGGCCGAGATCGCGCGCGACTCGGCGCAGCTCGCCGTGCAACAGCGCAGTGAAGAAGCGCTCTCGATGCAGCGCCGCATTCGCGAGGCGAAAGCCCCCGACCCCGAGCTGCAAGTGGAGCTCGTCGGCTTGCTCGGCTCACTCGACTCACTCGAGCGTCGCGCGGAGACCACCGAGCGGCGCGCCGCCTCGCTAGACCTCGGGGCCGCGTTCGAAAAGCGGGGCATCGGGCTCTCCTTCGAGGTCGTGGACGACGCCAGCTTGGCGAGCGGCCACGAGCAGCAACGCGAGCGGGAGTGGTTGGGCGCCGCGGGCTTCGCGCTCGGCATACCCCTGGTCGCCATGGCGGTCGGCGCGTTCGCGCCCAAGCGAGGACGGAGCGTATGAACTCGAACGAAACCGAAGAGCGCGAGCTCGACGCGCGTGAACAGCTCGAACGTTGGCTCGCGTTCCTCCGGCGCGCGCTGCGCTTCTGGCCCACGGTCTTGCTGCTGCTCGTGCTGGGCGGTCTCGGCAGCGCCGTGTTTTTGCACTTCAAGCACCCGCGCTATCGCTCGGAGACCGTGATCCTCTACGTCGAAAAGGGCGGCACCAACGACGACTCGGAGGCGGCCAACGCGTCGCGGACCATGCCCATTCGCATGAAAGAGCTGTTGCTGTCGCGCTCGACCCTCGAGCGCGTGGTCACGGAGTTCGACCTGTACCCCGACGTGCGGAGCGCGTTCGGGATCATGGACGCCGTCGAAGAGCTCAAGAAGCACGTCGAGTTTCGCGCGCCCGGCGGCGACACCATCAGCATCGCGTTCGAAGGCAGCTCGGCCGACGAGGCACAAAAGGTCACCGCCGAGCTCGCGCACCTCGTGATCGACGGAGACGCCGAGTTGCGCAAAGGACAAGCGCACGTCGCGCTCGAGTTTCTGGTCGGTGAAAAGCGCAGCACGGAGACGCAACTGCGCGACGCCGAGCAAAAGCTGGCATCCTTCATGGCCCAGCATCCGCGCTTTGCGCTCGATGCCACGCCGCTCGCGAGTGGCACCGCGATCCGCGCAACCCTCGGAGCCGGCGGCGCTCAGCTCGGCGGGCTCTCGCGCCTGCCGATGATCGGCCGAATGTCGTCGAGCCCTGCGGGCGGACAACAGGGCGCAGCCTCGAGCAATGCGCCAAGACCGGCGGGCTCGCGCGAGGTGAGCCCCGACGAAGCCCGCGCTCGCGCGGCGGTCGCGGCAGCTCGTGAAAACCTGAACGAGCAACTGTCACGCTACACGCCCGCGCACCCCGACGTACGCGCGGCTGAAGCTGCGCTCGCTCAAGCCAACGAGCGCCTCGCGGCGCTCGCGCAAGCACCGGGCGCGGTCGTCGCAGCGCCTGATTCTGCCGCGAGCACCCCGGCTGTCGCGAGCGCTCCGGGTACTCCGCCGGCAGCGACGCCAGCGCCGCCTCCGCCGCGCAGGGTGGTGTTCGCTCCGGCGCCGGTCCAGCCGAACCCTGCTCAGCTGGGTGAGCGCACGAAAGAGGTCGTCACGCTCGAAACGGACTGGCTCAAGC
>DASYCR010000647.1:0-4820 GCA_036500095.1 Polyangiaceae bacterium | reverse complement strand
CGGCAAGCTGCCGGGCATCGACGCGGTGAAGATTCAAAACCTGGCGGGTCTCGAGCGGATCGAAGCCCTCGCCAAGCTGCCTGGGCGCACCCCGGAACAAGAGGACCGTCTGCGCGCGCTCGGCGAGCAAGCCAAGAAGCTGCGTGAGGCGCTCGCGCAAGGCCTCGAGCGCCGTGAAGCGCTCTCCGAGCTCGGCCAGATGCGCGACGAGATCAACGCCGAGCGGCTGAAGCTCGGCGATCCTCAGAATCGCGCGGGGCTCGACGCCGCGCAGAGCGCGTTGGGACAGAAACAGGCGCTGCGTCAGGCGCAGCGCGCGCTCGGCAACGGCGATCTCACCCAGTTCGACGAAGAAATGAAGCGCTTGGCGAATCGCGCCGAGAGCGCTGATCGGGAAGCCGCCAAGGACGCGCTCGAGCAAGCCGAGCGCGCCGCCCGCGCGAAGGGCGCGCAAGGGCTCGCCGATGCGATGCGCGACGAGCGGAAGCTCTTCGGCGAGCGCGAATCGAAAGCCGAAGCGCTGCGCGAGTTGGCCGACGCGATGCGCGACAAGCTCTCGCCGGAAGCGCTCGACGATCTCAAGGAGTTCGGAGCCACAGGTAGTCCGGAGGCGCAGCGCAAGCTCGCCGAAGCCATGGAAAAGGCCCTGGAAGGGCTCACGCCCGAGGAGCGCAAACGACTCGCCGAGCGCCTGAGTAAGAAGCTCGACGACGCGCAGGGCGGCGCTCGTCCGATGACGAAGCAGGAGCTCGAATCGCTCGCCAAGAAGCTCGCGTCGAAGGACGGCGCCGACGCCTTGCGCGACGAGCTACGCGATCTCGCCAAACAGGAGTCGAGCGACGACGCGCGCCGCGAGAAAGGCCTCGGTGACGCCGACCGCGGGGACTCGGAGGCGCAGCGCGGTCTCGGCGCGCTGCCCATGCCCATGCCGGGCGACGGCAGCGGCGCGCCGAACGACACCCCCGGCGGCAAAGGCGGAGCCAAGGACGGCGCGAGCAGCAACGGGAGCGCCGGCAGCGGCGGTCCGGGCAGCCATCACGACACCGGCACTGGCGATCACGCCGGTTCGACTCCCGAAGTGAACGGCAAAGAGCTCCGTGCCAAGGCGCAAGCCACACTCCAAGGCGGCGGGCCCATGCACAGCGCGACGCTGGGCCGCGCGCCAGCGCGCGCCGGCGAGACCGCCAATGAGCTCGGACAGGGCAGCCTCGGCAGCGTCGGTCAAGCCGAGGTCGGAGCCGTCGATCACGCGGATATTCCCGAGGAATATCGCGAACAAGTGGGGCGCTATTTCGAGCCGTAGCAGGCTATGCTCGAGCCTGTCCTGATGGTGGATTCGACTCAAAGCTTCGAGACACGTCTGGCCGAGGCCAAGGCCGCGAGCGGTCGGCTCCGGCAAGCCATCGCGCAGGTCATCGTCGGGCAAGAGGCCGTGGTCGAGCAAGTGATGTGGGGGTTGATCGCGGGTGGCCACGTGCTGCTTGAGGGCAACCCGGGCCTCGGTAAGACGCTGCTGGTGCGCACGCTCTCGTCCTGCCTCGATCTGAGGTTCTCGCGCATTCAGTTCACGCCCGATCTGATGCCGAGCGACGTGACAGGCACGAACGTGCTCGTCATGGACGGCAGCGGCGGGCACGGCGGGCGCTTCGAGCTGCATCGCGGCCCGATCTTCGGCCAGATCGTGTTGGCCGACGAGATCAACCGCGCCACACCGAAGACGCAGAGCGCGCTGCTCGAGGCCATGCAGGAGCACGCCGTCACCATCGCCGGCACGCGCCACGTGCTGGAAGAGCCGTTTTTCGTGCTGGCCACGGAGAATCCGATCGAGATGGAGGGCACTTACCCGCTGCCCGAGGCGCAGCTCGATCGCTTCTTGCTCAAGATCGCCGTGACCGCGCCGAGCGAAAATGAGCTGACCGAGATCCTCACGCGCACGACCGGCGCGCCCGTGACCGCGCCGGAACGCGTGGTCAGCCGCGAGGAAGTGCGCGCTCTGCAGAGCTTGTGCCGGGAGATCGCCATCGCCGAGCCGGTGTTGCGCTACGCCGCGCGCCTCGTCGGGCAAAGCTCACCGGACTCGCCCACGTCGCCGCCGCTCGTGCGGCGCGCGGTCCGTTACGGCGCGGGCGTGCGCGGCGCGCAGGCGCTCGTGCTCGCGGCCAAGGCGCTCGCCGTACTCGAGGGCCGCGCGCACGTCTCTTTCACGGACGTCCAGAAGACCGCGGCGCCGGTCTTGCGCCATCGCATCTTGCGCAGCTTCGAAGGCGAAGCGGACGGCGTGACCCCCGATCAGATCGTCGCCGAGCTGGTAAGCGCGGTTCCGACGCGCCCGGAAGTCGTCGAGCGCGCCCTACAGGGGAACTGAGCCGTGAACGGACGCCCCCTCTGGTGGCTGTGGACGACGCTGTTGCTGCTCGTCAGCTTGCCGCGCTCGGCCGCGGCAGACAGCCCGATTCATCTCGAGGTCGCGCCCGTGCTCGGCACCGGCAGCCCTGCCAGCGACGGCTGGGGAGAGCTCTCCGTGCGCCTCGAAAACAGCGGCACGACTCCCGCGAGCGGCATGCTCGAGCTGCGCTCCAATGCGCTGGTCAACGAGACCGCGCGTGTCATCTCGAGCGCGCCCTTTTCGCTCGCGCCGCACGCGCGCGTCCACCTGTTCTTGCCGGAAAACGGGCTGGCCTCGCGCAACGGTCGCTCGCGCGTGCGCGCATTGGACGCGCAGGGCAAGGAGCTCGACAGCGCGGACCTCGCGCCGCAGCGCACGTTCGACGCGCTGCTTTTTCACCTCGACGTGCCGAGTCGCATCATGTCGACGTTGAGCGGCTTTCCGCTGCCCGTGACGCGCCGCTCGTACAGTTATGGCTATGGCGGCTCGACCCTCAGCGTCACGATCCCCGAGCTGAACCAGAGCAGCGGTGAGGCGATCCTGCCGGACCTGGCCGCCGGCTACGCGGGCGCCACGCTCGTGCTCGCCAACGGCCGCCGCTTGTCCAGCATGGATCCCGCAGCCCTCGACGCGCTCGGCAACTGGCTGCTCGCCGGCGGCGCGCTGGCCGTCAGCATCGACCGACCAGAGGATCTTGCGAGCCCCTGGCTCGAGGCGTTCGCGGGTGGACGCGTGCAGCGCACCTCGGCCGCGCGCTCGCTCGCGCACACCACGCAGTTCACGGTGCGTTCCGATCCGCAAACCGGCAAGCACCTCGGCTATGGCGAGCTGCACGTCGCGCAAGAGGCGCGCGCGCCGTCCCTCGCCGTAGCGCGCGCTCTCCACGGTTTTAGCGGGGGTAACTTGCGCGACACGCCCTGGGGAGCCGCCGCCAGCTACGGGCTCGGCGAGATCCATCTATTGGCGTTCGACCCGAACACGGAAGCCGCCGCGAGCGATCGCTGGGTGGAGCTCGAGCTCGCGGATCTCGTGCGCCACGCCTGGGAGCGAGCGAGCGCCGTCGCGCTGCCGCACGCGCAAGCGAGCATGGAAGACGCGCGGCTGCCCGCTGTACGAAAATTGCTCGACCCCAACCAGGGCACGCGCTGGACCATCGCGGTCTCGGCCTTGCTCCTCTTGCTCTATGCCGCGCTGGCCGGGCCACTGAATTTTCACTTGGCCGCGCGCAAAGGCAGACCCCTCGCGGCGCTCTGGCACTTGCCGATCTGGGCGCTATCGGTGATGGCGGCCATCGTGCTGCTCGGCATTTGCGGCAAGGGCATCAACGGGCGCAGCCGTCACCTGACGTTGATCGAGGCCGGTGCCGGCATGGGTCGCGCCGCGGCCACGCGCTTCCGCGGCCTGTACGCGTCTTCGTCGGAGAACCTGACGGTGCGCGCGGCGCGCGGCGCCGTACTCGACGTCACCGGCGATCCCGACGAAAGCCCGCGCGATCTGCTGACCGATCGCGACGGCCTGCGACTCGACCGCCTGCGCGCCAAGCCTTGGGATCTATTGCTGGTGCGCGAGGACGCGTTCGTGAATCTGGCGGGCGGAGTCAGCCTGACCGCGCTCCCGAACGGTGACCTCTCGATCAAGAATCAAACCGCGCGCGACCTGCTCGGCGTGGTGGTGGCCGTGCCGAGCGGGCACTGGGGCTTTCTACCGCGCATCAAGGACGGCCAGAGCGCGAAGTTCTCGGACGCCAAGGCGCTGCCGAGCCCGATGACCATCGGCGCCACGCGCGCGCTCGGCGCGGCCCTGTTTGCGAGCACGGTGAACGCGCAGGCAGCGGCCGGCCTGGGCGACGCCTGGGAGGCGTTCGAGTCGCTCACCGGCACGGACGCCGATTGGTGGCCTGAAGAGAGCCCCGTGCTGCTCGCCCAACTCGAGGGCGGCGAGGGCGCGAGCTCCGACTCCGGCCTGAAGATCGAGACCGATCGCGTGCTGATTCGTGTGGTCGGTTATGGAGGCGTCAAGTGAACGCGCGCGTGCCGGCCATCCGCGTGCGCCACCTGTGGCATCGCTTCGGCAATCGGGACGTGCTGCGCGACGTCAGCTTCGAGGTCGGGCACGGCGAAATCTTCGGCTTCATCGGCCCGAACGGCGCGGGCAAGACCACGACCATCCGCATCATGGCCACGCTGCTCGAGCCGATGGCGGGCCGCGTCGAGATCGACGGCATCGACGTCGCGCTCGACCCGGACCGCGTGCGGCGCATGGTCGGCTACATGCCGGACCACGCGGGCGTCTACGAGCGCATCACGGTCCGCGAGTTTCTGGAGTTTTTCGCGGACGCCTACGGCGTCAGCGAGCCGACCGTGGTGGACGCCGTGATCGAGCTCACCGATCTGCAAAAGCTCGACCAGCGCTTGGTCGTCGAACTCAGCAAGGG
>DASYCR010000646.1:0-1556 GCA_036500095.1 Polyangiaceae bacterium | reverse complement strand
ACGTCGCCCGCGCCGAGACGCTCCAGGATTTCCCCTGAAATCGTGGGGTGAGCTTGATGGATGCGGTGCTCGGGTCTGGGCAAGCCGAAATCCTCGGGCCGGCCTACGGCGAAGCGATACCAGAGCTCGGCCAAGCGCTGGCGCAGCGCCACCGGTAAGAACGGCGGCATGAGTCGGTTCTGGTCTATCGGTTTGCCGAACGCATACTTGGGAAGCACCCACGCTCCGCGCCGGGCAGAGAGCAACACGCGCGCGGCGACCCCGGGGTGCGCGAGCTCGCACGCGATGTCCATCGCCGAGTTACCCATCCCGACGACGAGCACGCGCTTACCTCGCAGCGCGAGTGGCTCGTCAGGGTCGATGTAGGTGTGCGAGTGAATCGAGGCGCCCGCGAACGCGCCGGGTGGCGCTGGCTCGGGCAGCGCGGGATCCCAGTGGTGGCCGTTGGCGACGACCAGCGCGTCGTAGTCCTCGCGCGCGCCGTTCGAAAGCGTGAGCGTGAACCCGCCTTGTGCGCGCGGCGCGGCCTGTGCCACTCCGGCCCGAAACCGGATGTGGCGCGTGAGCTCGAAATGCTCGGCGTAGCTCGCGAAGTACTGGGCCATCAGCGGATGGTGCGGGTAGTCCGGGTAGGAGCTCGGCATCGGAAAATCCGAGAACTGCATGCGCTCGCGGGAGGTGTTGATGTGCAGCGAGCGGTAGGCGCTGCTCACGGCGTTGTCGTTCTTGAACAGCCAGTTGCCGCCGACTCGGCTGCCTTTTTCGAAGCATTGGACCGCGAGGCCCGCCTGCGTCAGCGCTTTGACGGCCGTGAGACCGGACGCGCCCGCGCCGATTACCGCGACGCGCGGCGGCCGGCCCGGCCGCGTAGCATCATGTAGGGCTGAGTCGGCAGGCGTCATTTTGCGGCAAGCATGGCGGGGTCCAATCGCCCCCGCAAGCTGCTAGCATGGCTATACGCTCATGCCTCGGATCTTGGTCGTCGAGGACTCGGACAGCATGCGCTCCTTCGTGCGGACCGCGTTGGAGGCTGAGCCCGAGTTCAACTCGGGTCTCGAGGTGGTGGAAGCCTCCAGCGGGTTCGAGGCGCTCCGGCTGCTTCCGCGCGGGCCCTATCAGTTGGTGATCACCGACATCAACATGCCGGACATCAACGGGCTCGAGCTGATCTCGTTCATTCGCAAGAGCGAGCTGCATCGCGCGACGCCGGTTCTGATCATTTCCACGCAATCTTCCGAGCGCGATCGCGAGCGAGGGCTGTCGCTCGGAGCGAACGGTTACCTGGTCAAGCCGTTCACCCCCGAGCTGCTACGCGAAGAGGCGCGCCGCTTTTTGGTCAAGGCGAGCTCGGGGTAAGCCAATATGGCGGAGATTTCCGACAAGGCGCGCGAGGAGTTTTTCTCAGAAGCGCAAGAGATCATCGAGACTCTCTCGCGGAATCTGCTCAGTCTGGATGCGTCGATCAAGAGCGGGCTGAGCGACCCGTCGCTGATCAACGAGGCGTTTCGCGCCGTCCACACCTTGAAGGGCCTGGCGGGCCTGTTCGGCGCGGCGCG
>DASYCR010000645.1:0-1874 GCA_036500095.1 Polyangiaceae bacterium | reverse complement strand
TGCGGCGTGCCGTTCGACGGTGGCACCTCGTTTCGGCCCGGCGCGCGCTTTGGTCCACGCGCCGTCCGCGAAGCGTCGGCGCTGGCTCGGCCATTTTCGGCAGCGCTCGGCGTCGATGTCTACGACGAGCTGCGCGTCGCGGACGGCGGCGACATCGCCGTGCCGCCCCACGACATGAACGTCGCCCTCGAAGCGATCAGCGCGCGCGCCGAGTTGATCACGCGCTCCGGCGCGACGGGCGGCTTCATCGGCGGAGATCAAACCCTGACGCTCGGGGCGCTGCGCGGCATTCAGCGCGCCAAGAAAAAAGCCTTCGGCCTCTTGCATATCGATTCACAGAGCAACGCTGCGGGCGGAGCCGGCGAGCTTGGGCCAGACCACGCGAGCGTGATTCGCCACGCCGTGGAAGAAGGCCTGATTCGCGCCGACGCGACGATGCAAATCGGCATCCGCGGCCCGTACTCCTCGGCGGACGAGCTATCCTTCGCGCTCTCACACGGCTTCGAGATCGTGAGCACCGACGAAGTCCGTTGGGACATTCACGCGGTCGTGAGCCAAGTTCGCAAGTTGGTGCGTAAGACCGCGCTCTACGTCACGGTCGACGTGAGCGCGCTCGATCCAGCCTTCGCGCCCGGCACCGCGTTTCCCCTGCCGGGCGGCATGAGCACCTGGGAATTGCAGCAGATCTTGCGCGCGCTGGTCGGCGCCGAGATCATCGGCTTCGACGTAGTCGAGATCGCGCCGACCTATGACCCCACCGGGATCACCGCGATCGCCGGTGTGAGCGCCGTGCACGAAATCCTCGCCGCGGTCGCCGACACGCGCCGCAGCGCTCGCCCCGCGCCTTCGAGCCATCACGCGACAACGCGTCGCGGGCGTCGCATGTCGCCTTAGGGTTGATGGTCACGCAGCGCGGCACTCGTCGGCGCAGCCTTCGGCGCCGCGGTTCGTATCTATTCGCGCTTCAAATCAGGTCGCGCAAGATCTCACCGGGTGTATCGCTGATAATCGCGTCCACGCCGTAGCGCGCGAGCTGACGCGCCCGCGCTGGGTCATTGACGGTCCACACGTTGACCAACATCTGGGATTTCTTCAACCGGGCGACCAACGCGGGAGTCGCGAGCACGTGCTCCGGGTGCACCGCATTCGACCCGAGCAATTGGAAACCGGGGGCATGTTTGAGCACGCGCTGTTTCTCTTGAACCAACCAAGCACGCGGCAAATTCGGCACATTTCGCGCAAGCCACCAGACGAAGCGGGGATGGAAGCTGGACAAGAGCACCGCCGGCAGCGGCAAGCCGTTTACGACTCGAGCAACGCCGGTGAGCAGCGAGCGGGCGTCGCGCACGTCCGATTTGAGCTCGATATTCACGCGCTGGCCGTGCTCCTTTGCCCAGGCGAGCACGTCCGCCAAGAGCGGCACGCGCTCACCCGAGCCGATGTCGAGCCGCTCCAATTCTGCGCTCGGGATGTCTTCGGCGTGACGCGAATCGGCGCCAGTGGTCACGCGGGTGAGCGTGGGGTCGTGCAGTACGATCACTCTGCCGCTGCCGTCGAGCCGCACGTCGAGCTCGACGCCGTCTGCGCCTTCGCGGCGCGCCAAGTCGAAAGCGGCGAGGGTGTTTTCGGGCGCAGCGTGGCGAGCGCCGCGATGACCGAGCACGAACGGTCGCTGTCCGGCTGGACGACGAAAGGCCGCGAGCGCGTCAGCCAGCAAGCTCTTTCGCGATCTCGTGCGCGACGCTGCGAGCGCGCTCGACCTCGTTCGTAGCAAACGAGATACCTCCGACCACCGGATGCCCGCCGCCGCCGTAGCGCGCGCAGATAGCGCTGATGTCCGCGTCCAGCGCTTGTCCTGACCAGGGATTGTAGCC
>DASYCR010000644.1:0-2865 GCA_036500095.1 Polyangiaceae bacterium | reverse complement strand
CTGAGTCCGAGCTAGCCTCGATGCGCCGCGCTATCGAGATCACCCGTGAGGCACATGTGGCCGCGATGAGCGCTGCTCGTCCCGGGGTTGCCGAGTACGAGATCGAGAGCATCCTACGCGGGATTTTCCGCAAGCACGGCTCCGAGCGTCCGGCGTATGCGCCGATCGTCGGCTCTGGGCCGAACGCAACCGTGCTTCATTATCACAAGAACGATCGCACGATGCGAGACGGAGACTTGCTCCTGATCGATGCCGGCTGCGAGTTCGACTACTACGCAGCGGACGTGACGCGCACGTTTCCGGTGAGCGGTGCGTTCAGCCCCGCACAGCGAGCGATTTATCAAATCGTGCTCGACGCGCAGCTCGCTAGCATCGCGCTGACCCGAGCCGGTGCCACACTGGACGACATCCACGCAGCCAGCGTCGAGGTGGTTAGCCGTGGCCTGGTGGAGCTCGGGCTGATCGAAGGCCCCGTCGCTTTGGCGATTTCCGAGCAGCGCTACAAGCCGTACTTCATGCACAAGACCAGCCACTATCTGGGTATGGACGTGCACGATGTCGGCGCATACTTTCTCGCGGGCAAGCCGCGACCGCTCCAAGCCGGCATGGTGATCACGGTCGAGCCTGGCATCTACATCCCCGAGAGTGCGCCCGTGGACGCAGCCTATCGCGGCATCGGCGTGCGCATCGAGGACGACGTGCTCGTCGCTGAGAGCGGCGCGGTCGTCTTGAGCGATTCGATTCCGAAGCAGGTCGACGAGATCGAGCGCGCCTGCGCGCGCGCGGCGTAGTCCGTGGGAGCCTGCCGACATCTGCGCTGTTTTTCGGCTTGCTGGGCGAGCGCACTGCTCGTGCTGGTTGCGCCGGCACGAGCAGAAGAAACCGACGTCGCTCAGAATAGTTCGGCCGCGCCCGACGCGGGAGAGACCACGTACCAGACACCCTTGCGCGCGCACGCTGGTTATCTACAGCTATTTTCGCCCGTAGCGATCGGTCGCGGACTGCGTTTCAACAACCCCTATCGCCTGCAGTCGACACTCGGTGACACGCCGCGCTCGTTGTCGCTCACGGCGACCTACCTGGACGTTGGGCTCGGCGCCGTCTGGGGCTCGCTCGACGGCATTGCGCAGGGAGGTGTTGCGCACGTATCGCTCGCAGTTCAGGGGATCCCGCAAGAGGTGCTGAGCCTTTCGTACATCGCTCTCGCGCATTTGGGCCGCTTCGTCCCGTTTGGGCGCGCCGGTGTGCCGATCGTTCTCCAGCCGGACGCGAGCGCGGGTCTGGAAGGCGCGCTCGGCACGGCGTACATGCTGCGAGCTGGGGTCGGTGTGCAAGGTGAACTCGTCGCGAGCCTCTACTACGGCGCGGCGACCATCGAGCGTAAGGTGACGGAGATCCCGGTGCTGTCGCTCGAGCTGGGGGTTTGGATCGACTATGAGGTGCTGCCGTGAGCTCAGGGGCTCGCCCCGAGCGCCAACACCTCGCGCGCGCTGCGCTGGCGCTGTTTGCGTTGCTGTTGTGTACGGCGCCGACACCTGGAGACATCGGCGGTTGCGGCCAAGCGCCCGATCAGCTGGATCCGGGCGTGTTTTTCGCAACCAAGGCTGACCTCGACTGTCGGCGCTGCCAAGAGTGTTCGCTTCATTCGTCTGCCTGCACGCGTGCTTGCGACAACCCGAGCTCGTATCCGAGCGACTTTCCCACGGGCTGCGTCCCGCTCGTCCACGACGGCGAGGTCTGCCTGCGTGAGCTCACGTACGCGTCCTGTGCCGATTACCAGGACTACATGAGTGATCGCTCACCGCGCGTCCCGTCGGAGTGCGATTTTTGTCCCGCGGAGGCGCCGTGAGGTTTGCGCTCATCGCGTGTCTATTGCTCGGTTGCGCGAGTACCGCGCCGGTCACGGGCGACTTCGACGACTATGCGGCGTATCGCCGCGCGAGGCTCGCCATGACTCGCGAGCAACGGCTCGGCGCGAGTCTTGCTTACTTGAGCGAATTTCCGCGTGGAGATTTCCGCGCGGAAATTCGCGAGTGGTTCGTGCCCGCCGAGAGTCGCTATTTCCGACTGGCGCAAGACAACCCAGAGCGGCTGCGCGCGTACCTGCAGGTAATGCCGCATGGTCCGCACGCCGAGCAGGTCGCCGCACGCCTAGCGGAACTCGCGACGCGTCGCGTGTTCGCCGAGCGCAGGGACGCGCGCGCGCTCGCGCAGGCGCGCGGCGTTCAGTCTGCGCTGGCGGACGCCGCTGTCGCACGTCACGAGTTCCTGGCGGAGTGGCTCACGCTCGTCGACCTGGTGGCTGGCGTGCGGACCTTCGGTGAGCCGACGAGTGCGCTCGGATCCGACTTGATCTGGCAATTTCGCCTGCGCGAGCCGCGCGGTCGATGCGCGCTCGATCACTGTGAAAAAGCTTTCAGCTTCGAATACGCGGTGCCGGAGGCCAAGCAGCTCGCGGCCCGGCGCGCGGACTTCGAGCTTTTGATCGAGCTGGAGCGCGGGCAAGTGCGCAGCGTCGCGCTCCGCGGAAATCGTCTGTTCAGCCGCGTCACGGAAGCTGCCGAGGTGCGCGCGCTCGGCGCCGGAGCCGAGGACCGCTCGGCGGCCCTGGAGCGAACCGTGCAGCTCGTGCGTGATGCGATCGAATCCACGTTGCCTGAGTCCAGATGCGCGGCTGATGCGGGCGGAGCGTACCTCCTCGTCCGTCGTTGCGATGGAGTTCGCTTCGAGCTCGCGACCACGAGCGACGGGCTCGATACGGTTCGCGTGAGCGCCGATCCTCAGCGCTGATCGAGAAAAAGGCGGGCGCTGCGGTTCCGTGCTAGCAAAAGCGCGCCGTGACCTACGAGCCGCTTCTGCCGTACC
>DASYCR010000643.1:0-9505 GCA_036500095.1 Polyangiaceae bacterium | reverse complement strand
AAGACTGCTACTCCGTGACCCCCGGCCCCGCCGCAAGTACGTCGGGCAGCTATCAATCGATTCAATTTCAGCTTCCGGTCAACTATTACGCGGACGGGCAATCCTTCAACTTCTGCATCACGAATCTGAGAGCGATCCTCGGCTAAGGCTTTGTCTTGCGGAGTTCCTTCGCAAGCCGACTGCGCGGCTGCTCCACCTGCAGGAAAGCATGCGCCGGGTTCGCCGGCTTCGTGTTGGGTCTTGCTATCGGTTCCGCTCCTCGATCCGGTGCTCCGAGTCTGATGTGCCACGTTGCGGGGCTTTGCCCCTCTGAGCATTGGCCACATCTCAAGCTTAACCAGCAGCATTCCTGGGGTGCAGGTGGCGCTTCGACATACCCGAAGGGGTGGGCGAATGCCCCGCAAGGCGGCGCCTCAGGCTGGGAGCGGCAGATCACGGCGTGGAACTGAGGCCACTACCCAATGCGAGCCGGCGGACCCGGCGCATGCTGTTCTAACAAGTCGCCACGGTCGCGGGAGTTTTCGGCAGGAACTTCACTAGAAATGTGATGAATGCTCAGTTTGCCCCTGCGCCCCAAGAGGGTGCTCGTTGAGGTTGAATTGATCAACGCTCAGCGCGCGGCTGCTCCCTGCCTTTAGTAAACTTTACCGCGTGGGCGTTCGCGGCTCGTGTGGTGAACGCTTCCGTGTGAAGCTCGTGCTTTCGAGGGAGAAGAGCATGACCGAGCACGACTTCGATCCGGGTTACGGCAGCGAGCCATTTCGCTCGCTCGCAGCGGACTATCCCGGCACGGACGTCTATCCGAGTGCCGATTTTCGCAGCGAATGGGGGCCGATTTTTCATCGCGGGCGCCTCGACGGTAGCTCGCGAATCTTGGTGATCGGCCAAGACCCCGCCACGCACGAGACCATCGCGCGGCGGATTTTGATCGGCACCGCGGGGCACCGGGTGCAAGGCTTTCTCGCCAAGCTCGGTATCGATCGCAGCTACACGATGATCAACACCTATTTGTACAGCGTATACGGTCAAAGCGGCGGTGAGCACCACAAGCAGGATCCCAAGATTGCCGCCTACCGCGCGCGCTGGTTCGACGCGCTGCTCGCCAGTTCGCCGATCGAGGCGGTGGTCGCTCTCGGCGGGCTCGCCGACACCGCTTGGACGCTCTACCTGGCGGGTAGCACCGCGGGCGTCGCCAAAGCGAAGGGGCTCGTCTACGCTCACGTTCCGCACCCGACGTATCCCGAAAGCGGTTCGGGCGGCGTGGCGGCCAAGAAAAAGCAGCTCACGACGCAGATGCTCGCCGCATGGAATACGGCGCTCATCCCGCTCCACGCGGCGCTCGAGCATCCGGACGCCAAGCGCGCGCTCGTCCCGTACGGCGAGGCCTTCGTCCCCGCCGAGTTGCCCGAGATCCCGGCGTTCGATCTGCCGGCGGGGTCGCCGGATTGGATGCGCGGCGTGGACGGCTGGGCCACGCGCACGGGCGATACGCCGGACGCCAAGCGCCGCACGTTGACCGTCCACGTGCCGAAGGCCGTCGTTCTGCCGAGCGTGGGTTGAGATGAGCGGGGAGAAGCTCGCCCTGCGCGGTCGGATCGTGACGATGAACGCGGACTTCGACGTCTTGCCGGACGGCGTCGTCTACGTCGACGGGGACTCAATCGCCTTCGTACAACCGGCGGCCGCGCCGGTGCCGGCCGCCTTTGGCGGTGTCACCGTCACGCGCACCGCCGGCACGCTCTATCCCGGCTTGATGGAGCTACACAACCACCTCGCGTACAACGCGCTCGGTTTGTGGAACGTACCCAAGCTCTTCCAAAACCGCTCGCAGTGGCCGCGTGAGGCGGAGTATCACGAGCTCGTCACGGGTCCGATGGGCGCCGTGGGTGCGTCGAACGATCACCAGGTCTTGCCCGCGCTCGTGCGCTGGGTCGAGGCCAAGTGCTTGCTCGCGGGCGTCACCACGTCCCAGGGGATTCGCCTGGCGAGCAGCGCGAAGACCCCGCGTTATTTCAAGGGGCTGGTGCGCAACGCCGAGTCGCCGTCGAACAAAGAGCTGCTCTCGGCCGCCTCGCGCATTCCGGACGTGGCCGCGCGCGATTGGAAGACGTTCGATCGAGAGCTCACGAAAGCCACCGAGCGCGGTTCGTGCATGCTGCTGCACTTGTCCGAGGGCCTCGACGCGGCCGCGCGCGCGCATTTCACGGCCTTGAAATCGGGCGACGCGTGGGCGCTCTCATCGAGCATGGCCGGCATTCACTGCGCGGCCCTAGAGGCCGCGGACTTCGACACGATGGCCGCGAACGGCGCAGCCATGGTCTGGTCGCCGCTCAGCAACTACCTCTTGTACGGTGGCACCGCGCGCATCGACGCCGCGCTGAAGAGCGGTGTGCGGGTGGCGCTCGGTTCGGATTGGTCGCCCACGGGCAGCAAGAATTTGCTGGGCGAGCTCAAGGTCGCTCGGCTCGTCGCGCACGAGCTCGAGCTGCCGCTCGCCGATCGCGACTTGGTGCTGATGGTCACCCGTACTGCGGCGGACATCCTCGGTTGGCAGAAATACGCGGGCTCGATCGAGGCCGGAAAACTGGCGGATTTCGTGGTGGTGCGCGGCCACACGGGCGACGCCTATACGCATCTCCTGTCGGCGAAAGAAACCGACGTCGCATTGGTCATGATCGGAGGCACGGCTCGCTTTGGGGAGGTGTCGTTGCTGCGAGCGCTCGGTGTCAGCGGCGAGGCGCTGACGATCGCCGGTGAAGCGCGGACCGCTAACTTTCACGATCCGGCGGCCGATCCGGAAATCGAAGCCGTGCCCTTGTCGCTCGCCAAAGAAGTGCTCAGCGACGTGCTGGCCAATCTGCCGAATCTTGCCGCGCGTGAGAGCAAGGGACAGGGCGCGCGTGGCATGGCGCTACGTGCGGAGCCGCCGCGCGTGCGGCTCGCCCTCGACGAGCAACAGCCGCACGCCGACGAACTGCGACCGCGCTTGCCGTTCGACGGCCGCAGCACGGGCTCGTCGGGTGCCGAGCTTGCCGCATCGCCGGTCGCGCTGAAGGCGCTCACACTGGACCCGCTCACGGTCGCGGACGATCCGCATTTTGCGGGAAAAATCGCGGGCCAACTCAACCTGCCGGCGTTCCTCAAGCAGGGGCTCTCGCGCGCGTTCTGAGCTCGCTCGGCGTTCGGGCCCGAGCGAGAGCAGTGCACCGCAACTAGGCTGCGGAATGGCCGATGCGAGGGCGTGGTAAAATGGAGACTATGTCGAGCAGCCCATCGAGGCGCGTGGATGCGGACCCCACCCTTTATCCGGTGATGGAAAAAATGGGGGAGGATATCCTGCACCGCTGGATCGTCGAGCTGCTGCGCCCGCTCGTCGCGCATTGGCTCGAGTCGCGCGGCATCCAGGCGCTCGTGGGCGCGGACCAGTTCATCTATTTCAAGCAGCACGACCCGCACGAGCGTATCTCTCCGGATGTGTACGTGCTGCCGGGGCTCGCTCCGGACACCCACGTGAGCGCTTGGAAGACGTGGCTGACCGGCATCGTCCCGTCCTTCGCGCTCGAAGTCGTGTCGCGCAGTTGGAAGAAGGACTATCACGTGATTCCGGAGAAGTGCGCGGAGCTCGGCCTGCGCGAGCTGATCATTTTCGATCCGAATCCCGAAAAACACGAGGACGGCGCGCGTTGGCAGGTGTACCGGCGTGTGCGCGGCCGTTTCACGTGCGTCGAGGTCAGCGAGCGTGATCGCGTTCGTTCGCGGGAGCTCGGTTGCTATTTGCGCGCCGTGGGCGAAGGCAGCGCGCTCCGTTTGCGTATTGCAACCGGAGCTCGTGGCAGGACGCTGTTCGCGACTCCGGAAGAAGCAGAACGCCGCGTAAGGAGCTCCGCGCGCAGCGCGATGGACGCCGAACGCAGCGCAAAAAAAGCCGCATTGGCTCGTGTCGCGGAGCTCGAGAAAATGCTGGCGAAGCGCTCGCGCCGCTGAGAGCCGTCAGCAGACTTCGAGAGCGTGCTCGGCGCCTTGCAAGCCGGCGCTACCCGCGCGTACGACGACTCGGCCCGTTTCGCCTCGTCGCGTGCGCACGATCGCCAACAGAAGGCCGTGAAACGCCGCGCGCTCGGGAGCGAAGAACGGCGTCAGATCGGTGGGATCGCCGTTGTCCATCGCTAGCAGATCGCCTGGACCTTCGATGGTAACGCGAATGCGGTGCGCGGCGTTCGGGTCCGTGAGGCCCGCGGCGTCGCTGACACGGATCGTCAGAAAGCTCAAATCGCGGCCGTTCGCTACGAGCTTCGTGCGATCTGCTTCGATCAGAAGCAACGCGGCGCCGCCTGTGGTGCGCCGCGTTGCTTCCGCCCACGGCTTGCCCTGTTTGTAGGTCTGCACGCGGAGCTCGCCGGGCTCGTAGCGCACGTCGTCCCAGCGAAAGCGGTATTCGAGCGGGCCGCGCCGCTTCTTGCCGAGCGAGCGTCCGTTGAGGAAGAGCTCCGCCTCGTCGGCGGCCGTGTACACTTGCACGGGCGTGATCTGTCCCACGCGCTCGGGAAAGTCCCAATGCGGTAGGATGTGCGCCATCTTGAGCTCGGGGCGCCAGCGCGCTTGATAGATGTAGAAGCGATCCTTGGGAAAGCCCGCGAGATCGATGATGCCGAAGTAGCTGCTGCGCGAGGGTACCTTGATCTTGCCGAGCCGCTCGAGCTCGCGAGCTTGCTGTTCTCGCCCTTTTTCGTCGGAAAAATTGAGCAAATTGGTGGAGTCCGAGTTGTACGGCGTCGGCTCGCCGAGATAGTCGAAGCCCGTCCACACGAACTCACCGGCCGCGTACGGGCTCTGGTCCAGCCCGCGAAATTCGACGTCGGGTGGGTGCGCCCAGTTCGCCGTCGACAGATCGTAGCTGGAGACCTGGAAATTGACGCGACCGTGCAGCTTGTTGTCGGGCTCTACCGGGAAGAAGTACTCACCGCGCGTGCTGACGGTCGACGACGTTTCAGCGCCGTAGACCTCGTGCTGCGGCGTGTGCGCCTTGAGCTCGGCGTACGCGTGCGGTTTGTAGTTGAAACCGATCGCGTCGAGCACGGTTTGAAAGCCGCGGTAGGCGGCGATGTCGCCGTTGAGGGCGGAGGTGATCGGGCGCGTGCGGTCTTCTTCGCGCACGATGCCGGCCAGGCGCTGTCCGAGCTGCCAGCCGTCCGAGTACCACTGCTCGATCACCTCGTTGCCGATGCTCCAGATCACCACGCACGGGTGGTTGCGATCGCGGCGAATCAAGGCGCGCAAGTCGCGCTCGTACCAGTCGTCGAACACGCGCGCGTAGTCGAAATACACGCCGCTGTCGGCTTTTTCCGGGGCTCCTTGCGGAGTCTTCTTGCCGCGGCGCCAGCAGTCGAAGGCCTCGTCCATCACCAAGAAGCCCATTTGATCGCAGAGCTCGAGCAGCTCGGGCGCCGGCGGGTTGTGGCTGGTGCGTATGGCGTTCGTGCCCATCTCACGCAAGATGCGGAGCTGCCGCTCGAGCGCGCGACGATGAACGGCGCTGCCGATCGCGCCCTGATCGTGATGCATGCACACGCCCTGCAGCGGCACGCGGCGACCGTTCAAGTGAAAGCCATCGTTTGCGACGAAGCCCGCCGTGCGCACGCCGAAGGGCGTCTCCACCACGTCGAGTACTTCTTCAGCGCGGCGCAGGGTAGTCACTGCGAGATAGCGCTGTGGGGAGTCCAAGTCCCAGCGCTTGGGCCGCTGGATGGTGGCCACCTGAGAGCGCAGCGTTTGATAAGCGCGCGGCGGATCGAGATCGAACTTGGTGGTGCTGGAGCTCGCGACCGGCTTTGCGGAGCGAGTGCCCGCGCGATCGAGCTCGAAGATCTGGCTGTCGAGCGTCAGATCCGAGCGAGACTCTTCGAACGTCTGCACGGCGATGTCGAGATTCACGAGCGCTTCCGCGTCGCTGATCTTGGGTGTGGACACGAACACGCCCCACGGTTCGATCGACGTGCGGTGCCGCTTGAGCAGCCAAACGTCGCGGTAAATGCCGCTGCCCGGATACCAGCGCGACGACTCCGGCGGGTTATTCAGGCGAATCGCGAGCACGTTTTCCGCGCCGAACAGCAGATGCGGCGTGAGGTCGACGCGAAACGTCGTGTAGCCGTAGGGCCAGCCGCCGAGCAGCTTGCCGTTCAACCAGATGGTCGAGTAGGCCATGGCGCCTTCGAGCTCGAGCTCGAGCTGGCGCCCGGCGTCGTCTTTGGGGATCGTGAAGCGCTTGCGGTACCAGGCCACGCCCTGCCAAGGCAGCTTGCCGGTTTCGCCCGGCAGCTCTTGCGAGAACTCGCCCTCGACTCCGAAATCGTGCGGCAGCGCGAGCTGGCGAAAGCCGCTGTCGTCGAAGTCAGGGCGCACGAACGAGACCTGTTCACCCGGATGCCCCGGCGGGCGCTGGGGCTTCGGCAACCCTGCGCTGATCAGTTCGCAACCCGTCGCCAAAATCCAAGGCTTGAGCGCGTCGTAGTCGAGCGCCGCTCCACCGTCCGGCGCGTCGCCGCGATGAAAGCGCCAATCGTCGTTGAAGAGCAGGCGTTCGCGTGGTGAGTTCGGCTGGGCCATGGCGCACTAGTCATGACACGAGGAGCGCGCGGCTCGTGAGCGCCGGCCGTGGCCAACGACGGGCTCAAGTGGTGTCAAACGCGCCAAAAACTTGGCTCGCGGTTCGGCGGAGCCACCGACGTCGGCGTGCAAGCCGGTCTGTTCGTTTATTTCTGATTCCCCGCCGGCGCGGCGGAGCCCGCGGGCAGCGCCGGAAATGCAGCGGACGGCGGAGCCGCGCTGGGCGCTGCTTGCGAGCTCGTGGGTGCGGGTGCGGCTGGCGCAGCTGTGGGCGGCTTCGCCGGCTTCAGGTTGGGTTGCGTGGGCCCGTTCGGCGCGGGTGCCGGCGCGGTCCGCGCGGGCATTGGCGCAACTACCGGTGGCGGCGGCGGTGGTGGCGGTAAGCCATAGGGCGCCGGCGCAACGGGGGGAGCGACCGGAGCTACCGCGCCCGCGCCGAGCGTGAGCGCGGCGGATTGGACGTGCGCGGTGCAACCGCTCGGGTGCTCGACGATCACGGTGCTGGTCGCGTCCGGCACGCCGGGGTAGTGCGCGCGGAGCGTCCAGGTGCCGTCGCTGAGCGGCGTGTAGTAGCAGGAGGTGAGGCGCACCGAGTTGCTGCCCTTTTCGGCGAAGACGTCGGCCGCGCAGGTGCTTCGCCCGGCTCCGTCGTACACGGTGACGTCGAGGTAGTCGTAGCACTGGTGCGTGAGCAGAGCGATGCCGAGCACGCCCGCGGCGACCCCGACTCCGATGCCCGGCGCGCAAGAGCCGAGCGTCAAGACCAAGCTCGACAAAGCGACTAGGCGCAGCGCGCCACGGAAGATTCGTCGTGCTCGTCCCGGCATCTCGCTCGTTGCCCCGCTCCTTGATAGCGCAACGTCGGCCTGTCTGCACCGATCCATTCGTCTGTCTCTACCAATGTCTGAGCGGCGCTGAACTGATCACGAGCGACGGGAGCACCGGAAAAAATCGCTAAATCTGGGCTGGATTGCCGCCGTTCAGCCGCTGGGCCTGCTCAGCGCGTCGACAACTCGAGCGCGACGCCGGGCCGCACGTGCAGCGGCGACACGAGCGACGCGCGTCCAGCGAGCGTCTCCACGTCATAGCGATTGACCCGCGGCAGGCAGTCGACGAGCAGCCGCACGCCGAGTTTGCTGCCCGCCCCGAGATGCGTCGCAGCCGCGATGCTGCTCGTGAACACGCCGAGCGTCGACCAGCGCGCGGTCGCGAGCGACAGCGGGACACTGACGCCGCCGAGCTCGGGGCTCGAGTGCGCGAGCTCCGCGCCTGCACCCAGACGCGCCGAAATCTCTCGGCGCGCCTCCCCCGCGGAGAGTACGAGTCCGCCCTCCACGCCGCCGCCGAGTTCGAGACTCTCGAGTCGCACTCCGGCTGTTTCCGAACGCGCGGTTTCTGGAAAGCGATACTCGCCCATCAGCCACAGCCCAAGCCAGCGCGTGCTCGTCTCTCGTCCGAAGGCGAGCCAGATTCCGGGGCCGTGCGTGATCGGCAACTCGCGCGCGAAGGCTTGCCCAGAGTAGAAGAGCCCGGCCCCCACGAACGTGCGTGCCGTGGGGCCAGCCGCGCGTGGCGGTGGTGTTGGTTTGGGTGCAGGAGCTACTTTGGAGCTGGTCGGCGGCGGTTCGCCGCGGTGCGCGATCAACTCGACGGTCTCCGCGCGGCTGAGTCCCGCGTGCTCGTCGTCGAGCAGCGCGGCGGAGGACGTGCTCAGTATTTCCGACAGGGCCTCGCGATCGAGATCGTCCGCGCGGCCCGAGAGTTCGAGATCGCGCAGCAAGAAGCGGTCGCTGTTTTTTGCGCGGAAGTAGATGCGCGCGCGCAAGGGATCGCGCAGATCCACCCAGCAGCTGAGCGCCGGATCGTCTGCGCTGCGCGGCGCGAGCACGTCCGCTTCGCGGAAGACGCTCGTCCGCGATACACTGGCGCGCGCACCCTCTCCAGTGGGATTGAGCAAATGCTCGACCCAGTTCTCCTGCTCGATCGTGCCAATAACCACGATCTGGATCTCACGCGCGGCGGTGTCTGCCGCACGACCCACGCTCACCGCGCAAACGCTCGCGAGAAAGAGCGCGGCGCTCAAGGTGCGAAACCAGCTGGGGTGCGCGTTCACTCGAGATCGAGCAGTCTACGCCGAGCCGTGGGAGCGTAGGCTCCGTTCGGAAAATCGCGCAGTAGCCGCTGCCAGCTGCGCGCTTCCTCCGCGCGATCGCCGAGGGCGCCGAGCGTGCGGGCCTTGCCGTAGAGCGCTTCTTGGATCAGAGCGCCGCCGTGCGAGCCCGTGAGGTAGAGGTCATACTCGCGCAGCGCCGCGGCGGGATAGCCGCTGTCGGCGAGCAGGCGCCCGAGCGACACGCGCGACAGCTCGGCCTCTTGTGAGCTCGGAAATTCAGCCTCGAGCTTCTTGTAGAGTTCGAGGGCAAGGCTACGGTTGCCGGCGACCTTTGCATCCGCCGCGCGGTGCAAGAGCTCCGAGGCGGATTCGTGCGCTGGGCTCGCTTGTGGGTTGCCAATCACCGCGACCGCGGAACGCGCGGGCGCGACGGAGGAGTCATTCGCGGCTTGCGCTGTGGCCGGCGCAGATTCGGCGTCGGCTGCGGCGGCGACTAGCGCGGCAGGTTGGGCTAGCGCCAGCGTAGGCTCGCGGCGGTCGAGCGTGCTCGGCGCTGCCGTGACGGCTCCCGTAGCGGCGCGCAGAGATTGAACGTGACCACGCGCGAGCCACAAGCGTGCCGCCGCCGTGCTGGCGAGCAAGCACAGCGCGGCCGCGACGAGCAAGGCCGCGCGGCGGAGCGCGCGGCGAGGTACGGGCTGCCCGCTCCGCGCAACGTGCAGCACGGCGCGCTCGGCCAGGCGTTCGATGCGCGCGCCGTCGCTGGCGAGCAGCCCGCTCTCCTCCTGG
>DASYCR010000642.1:0-4588 GCA_036500095.1 Polyangiaceae bacterium | reverse complement strand
CTCATCAAACGCGAGCGTCTAGCGGCTCGCGCGCCGGTCACTCACGGCGGAATCGTTGGACAGGTCTGGCGCGGCGGCGCGGGCCGCCAAGCCAATTTGGCCAGGCTGCTGCCTGGGGTCGAAGTCGTGGCGCTAGGCGCCGAGCTCGGCAAAAAAGCGGGCATGCTGCTCGCGCGCAGCAAGACCAGCGACGTCGTGGACGCCGCGCTCGCGCTGCTCAGCCAGGACGGTGACGAGATCCTGACCTCGGACGCCCGCGATCTGCGTCCGTTGCTCAAGGCGAGCGGCGTGCACGTCGACGTGATCGAGGTTTAGACCCGACCGCGCCGGCCCACGGCCGGGCCGCACTGGTGCACGCGAGCTGGCGCGAGGCAGCCAAACCCTCGAAAAGTAAAAACGTTCAGCGGGCAGCGCGCAGCCGCTGCCGGGCGCGATGCGCGAGGGATTTGACGCCCGCGGTGGTGGTGCCGAGTTGCGTGGCGATGTCGGACGTGGACAGGCCGCCGCCGCAGAGCAGTTCGAGCACTTCGCGTTCGCGGCGCGGTAGGCCGCCGAGCGCGTCGCAGGCGCGGCGCGCTTCGAACACGATGTCGGGACCCGCCAATGGATGCGGACCGAGCGTGAGGGCGTCCATCGGTGCGGCGGTGCGACGCTTGACGCGGCGGAAGTGCTCGCGCTGCAGGTTGATGGCGATGCTCAAGAGCCAGGGGCGAAAGGGCGAGCCGGCAATGAAGCGGCTGCGCGCGCGATGCAGGTGCAAGAAGGTTTGCTGCACGAAGTCGGGGACTTCGTCGCGCAGCGAGCGCCACAGGATGCGCTCGAGCACAGGCGCGTAACGACGAAAGAGCTCGCTGAAGGCCTCCGAGCTGCCGCTGATGTAGAGCGACATCAGCTCCTCGTCGGTTTGACGCTTCGGATTTGCAAGCCGCGGAGCCGGATTGCACTTGGATTCCGCAACCGCCTCCTGAATGACGCCGTAATAAGCTCCAGACTGGCCGATCATAATCGCAGCGTGCTCGGCGGCTGCCTCGAGACCCAGTTAAACGGGGTTAATTGCGGATTTTCAGCCTGATTTTCGGGTGCGCGTGAGCGCTCCTTCCGGGCGTTGTAGCCGTTGTCGGCTTTGGGGCCGGTCTGGATCTCGGCGCGCTCTACCGGTAGTGAGATGCCCAGGGAGCTCACATCGCAAGCCGAGTTGCCATTCAAGGCGTCGATCACGCGTTCGACGGTGCAGCGGTCCTCAGCGGAATCGAACTCGAGATCGCGGCAGGTTCGTTCGTCGCGCTACTCGGGCCATCCGGTTGCGGCAAGTCGACGCTCTTGCGCCTGATCTCGGGGCTGGATCGACCGGAGCGCGGGCGCATCGTCATCGAATCGGCTGAGACGGACGCGCGCGGCTCGCGGCTCGCGTTCGTCTTCCAAGAACCGCGTCTGCTGCCTTGGCGGAGCGTGCTCGACAACGTCGCGCTGCCGCTCGAGCTCGCGGGCGTGAGCCGTGAGGAGGCGCGGCGTCGGGCGCGCGCACCGCTCGACGAAGTCGAGCTCGGCGACGCGCTCGATCGCTATCCCGACCAGCTGTCGGGCGGCATGAAGATGCGCGTGTCGATCGCGCGCGCGCTCGTGACCGAGCCGCTCCTGCTCTTGCTCGACGAACCGTTCGCGGCGCTCGACGAGCTCACGCGTCAGCGCTTGGACGAGCGGCTGCGCGCCCTTTGGCAGAAGCGCAGACTGACCGTGATCTTCGTGACGCACTCGCTGTCGGAGGCGGCATTTCTGGCCGAGCGCGCGCTCGTGATGTCGAAGCGACCGGGTCGCATCGTGCTCGATCGCGCGAGCGAGCTCGGGCCCGAGCGCTCGGCGGCGTTGCGCACGAGTGTCCCGTTCGTGGCGGAAACTGCCGCCCTATACGAGGCTCTGGAGGCGCATGGCTCAGCCTAACCGCGCTGGTTTTCGCGCGGCAGCGCCGCCCGCGTTGTCGTTTCTGCTGGGGCTCTTTGTCTGGGAGCTCGGCGTGCGTGCGCTCGGGGTTCCCGTGTTTCTCCTGCCGCCGCCCTCGGCGATCGCCAGCGCTACTTTTGCCGAGCGAGCGCTGCTCGCCGGCTCACTCGTGACCACGGCGGAGGGCGCGTTGGCTGGCTTCGCGTTGAGCCTTGTGCTCGGGACGCTCGCCGGCGTCGTGCTCTCGCTCTCGCGCTGGATCGAGCGCGCGTTTTATCCGTACGCGCTTTTTTTGCAAACCGTGCCGATCGTGGCGATCGCGCCGCTGCTCGTGCTCTGGTTCGGACCGGGGCTGCGCGCCGTTGCCGTTTCGGCCTTCATCGTGTCGGTGTTCCCGATCGTGGCGAGCACGCTCTCCGGGCTGCGCGGCGTCGATCCGGCGCTCGCCGATCTATTCAAGCTGTACGGCGCGCGGCGCGCGGACAGCGTGCTCAAGCTCAGGCTGCCGAGCGCGATTCCGAGCATGGCCACGGGTTGGAAGGTGGCGGCCGGTTTGTCGGTGATCGGCGCGATCGTCGGTGAGTTCGTGGCCGGTTTCGCCGAGGGCCGGGCCGGCCTCGGCATCACCGTGCTCGCCGCCTATCGCCAACTGCGGACGGATCTGATGTTCGGCGCGGTCCTCTTGGCGGCGCTGCTCGGCCTGCTTTTGTTCGCGCTCGTGACGCTGGTCGGCAATTGGCTCTTGCGGCGCCTGCGCGCGGTTTGATGCTAGAAGGGCGCCGTGAAAAAGAAGCCGAGGCGCGCCGTCAGCTGCTGGTGCGTTGCGTTCGTCGCGCTGCTCGTCGCCTGTCGCGGCAAGAAGGACGCGCCCGAAGCGAGCCAATCGCAGGCTCTGGGCCCGCATCACGTCACGCTCGCGCTCGATTGGGTGCCAGAACCGGAGTTCGGCGGTTTCTATGCCGGGCGCGAGACCGGCGCTTACAAGCGACGCGGCATCGAGCTCGAGGTGCAGGGCGGCGGCGCGGGCGCGCCGGTGGTGCAAGAGGTGGCGACCGGCCGCGTGGATTTCGGTACGGTGGGCGCGGACGCCTTGATCGGCGCGCGCGCTCACGGGGCGGACGTGGTGGCCGTGTTCGCGACGTTTCAGAAGTCGCCGCAGGGCATCATGGTCCATGCGTCGCGCAAGCTCGCGACGCTCGAAGACGCCTTCCACTCGGGCACGCTCGCGCTCGAGACGGGCCTCGCGTACGCCAGCTTTTTGAAAGCGAAGTTCAGTTGGTCCGGCGTGAAAGTGGTGCCGTACGACGGCGGGGTCGCGCACTTTCTGGCGGACCCGAATTTCGGGCAGCAATGCTACGTGACGAGCGAGCCTATCGCGGCCAAAAAGCAAGGCGGCGATCCGCAGGTTTTCATGATCGCGGACAGCGGCTTCAATCCGTACGTGACCGTGGTCATCACGCGCCGCGAGCTGATCGACAAAAATCCCGAATTAGTAAAGTCGTTCGTGGCCGCGTCGCGCGACGGTTGGCAAAGCTACCTCGCCGCTCCCCAAGCAACGAACGAGCTCTTGCACCGGCTGAATCCGGCGCTCGATCCAAGCTCGCTCGCCGCCGCTGCGGCTGCCGAGAAGGAGCTGATCGCCGGGGACGACGCGGCGCGCCTCGGTATTGGAGCGATGACGCGCGCGCGCTGGGCGGCGCTCGCATCCGAGCTGCTCGCGCTCAAGCTGATCGACAAGCCCGCGGCCGTGGACGAGCTGTTTTGGCCCGCGACCGGCTAGCAAACAAAAAATCAATGCTGATACGCGCCGATGTCGAAAGGCGCGCTGCGCGGATTGCCGTCGATGTCGATGGCGGGTGCGTAGCTCGCGTCGGCCGCGCCGATCAATGGCGAGCCGGCGGCAGGGCGATAGTCACCGTTGTCGAAGTCTTGGAACCAGGCTTTGGAGTCGGCGGTTTGGCTCAGGGCATTGCTGACGAGCGTCGGCGTGACGTTGGGGGCAAACACTGGGTTGGTGATGTACGAGACGGCATTGTTGGCCACGATCGTCGATGGGATTTGCATGCCCTCAAAGACGATGCCGTAGTCGTTGTCGCCGTCGGATAGGATCGTGTTGTTGCGGATCAGCAGCGTCGAATTCGCGAGTACGTCGTCAGGTAAGTCAGACGCCGCGAACTCGATGCCCTCGAGCACGGTGTGCTGCATCACGTTGTTCGAGATGTCCACGTCGAAGCGGCTCGCGCTCGGCGTCGGCGTATTCGGGCTGGTGTCGACCGAAAGGTGCACGAGGTCCCAGCACTGAAACGTATTGACACAGCGCGAGCGGGTCACGCTGACTTGATCGTGCACGGTCGAGATCGGCAGCGTGAGCCCGATACCGATGCCTTGAGAGGACGCAAATGTGAGGCTTTCGACGTTGATCGTCACGTCGCTGGCTTGTCCCGACTTGAGGTTGACGCCCGCCGGCGTCGCGGGCGGAAAACCCTTGCAGGCGTCGGCGTCCGAGGCGTCACCGACGCGCAGGTTGCGCAGTGAGACCTGAGAAAACTCGACGATCTGGAAGCTGAAGGGCAAGTCCAGATTCTCGATATCGGTCGGAGCATCCGAAGCCGCGAGTAACGCGTTGGTTTCGGTGCACAGCACGACACCC
>DASYCR010000641.1:0-3957 GCA_036500095.1 Polyangiaceae bacterium | reverse complement strand
CGTGCAGCCCATCTCGGCAATCGGCGTGTTCGCGACGGCGGTGCCCGCCACTCCGAGCGAACTCGGGCTCACCGAAAAGTAGACCTCAGTGAGCGTCTCGCCCGAACGCAGCGCGTAGAGACCCGTCAAGTTGTCGTTGGTCTGTACATTGGGATCGGTGTTGGGATTGACCAAGCCCAGGCTGCGTTGGCTGGCCAGGAGCCCGTTGTATCCGTAGGGCTCGCCCCCCTCGCCCAAGTTCAAGAAACTCTGCACGCCGTCCGTGAAGAACACGTCGCCCGGCAATGAGCCGCCGGCGCTGTACTCGCGATAGAGCCGCGTCGGCACGGAGCCGCCCTCAGCGCCGTCGTCCGGCAGCGAGAACAGGTAGACCGGACTCAGCGGTTCGTCCCTGAGCACGCTGAATGCGTCGAGCTGATCGCCCTCTTGGATCCCGAGCGCGCCCGGTAACAAGATCACGTCGTTGGTGCCGGGCACCACGGCCTGTGCCTCGGTCGTGCTCGAATAGACGGCGCTTTGCGACTTCGTTTGCAGCGAGGCGACGCCCGAACCCACTGCGCCATTCGCGGCAGGGGCCACCGAGAACAGGAGCTTCGCGGGTGTTTGCGGAACGCCGGCGTCGATACCCGAGTCGACACCGGCATCCACGCCCGAGTCGACCCCCGCGTCGATACCGGAGTCGACACCGGCATCCACACCCGAATCGATACCGGCATCCACGCCCGAATCGACGGTCGGCCCCCCGTCGCTGCCGGCCTCGGCGCCGGCTTCGTCTTGGAGTATTTTCTTTTTGACCCCGCCGCTGCACGCTTGTGCCACGAGCCACGTCAACACCAACCCTGTGAGCAACGGCCCGCGGAGCCTTACTTTTCCCATAGCTCGTCGAATGTCTCAAACCTCGAGTCCGAAGTCCACGCCACGACCACAAACGGCGCTTCCAGAGCCGCAACCGTCAGGCTGAGCTTAGACTCGCCCGGCTAGTTGAGGATGGAACCACCGCACTGGAAGAGTCATGCCGGACGATGGCAGCACATCGGGCCCCCGTTGCGCCCGTGTGCCGAGGACGTTGCGCGCCTGAAGACGTGGGTCCATGAGCTCGAGCCGGCCGCGAACGGTCGACTCGAAACTCTACTGCTCGGGGTGACACCCGAGTTTGCCAACGCAGACTTCACTCCGCCCTTGAGGCTGGTCGCCGTCGACCAATCCGAGTCGATGATCGCGCAGGTGTGGCCCGGCGACACCGCGACTCGGCGCGCGGTACGCGGAGACTGGCTCGACCTCGCCCTGCCCGCGGCATCGTTCGAGCTCGCGATCGGCGACGGCTGCCTGAGCATGTTCGACTTCACCGAGGGCTACCGGAACTTCTCGCGCTCGATCGCGCGCGTGCTCCGGCCAAACGCACATTTCGCGCTTCGGCTGTACTGTGTGCTCGAGCAAGCCGAAGCCGTCGCGCAGGTGTTCGACGCGCTGTGGTCTCGGCGCATCGGTAATTTCCACGTGTTCAAATGGCGGCTGGCGATGGCGCTGATATCCGATGTCGCGACGCGCAGCGTGCGCCTGAGCGACATCTGGCAGAGCTATTGCGAGCACGTGCCGGACCCCGCCGAGCTCGCCCAGCGCACGGGATTTCCGCTGGCGGAGGTGCTCACGATGGACAGCTATCGCGATTCGGCGAGCGCTTACAGCTTTCCACTCGCCGAGGAAGCCGTCGCGACGCTCAGTGAAGATTTCGAGCTCAGGGACAGCTATCGCAGCGGCTATGAGCTCGGCGAGCGTTGCCCGCTGCTTTGGCTCAGACGGCGTTCGACGTGAAGACGATCGCGACGGCACAGCTTCGCTCGGCGACCGCCGGCGTGCTCTGGCCGGCCGTGCCGGATCGCATCGCGGCGGACGTGCTCGCCTTGCTCTACCAACTCGAGCAGAGCGAATGGTTCCCGCGCGAGCTCTTAGGCAGGCGCCAGCTCGAGCAGTGCGCTTGGCTCGTGCGCCATGCTTACGCGGAGTCGCCATTCTTCCGGTCGCGCCTCGCGGCCAGCGGGATCTCGCCAGGCCAAGCCTTCGACGAGCGTGACTTCAAAGCGCTGCCGATCCTGACTCGCGCCGAACTACTCGCTCACGCGGACGAGATCCACTGCGCGCACGTGCCACGCGAGCACGGCGAAGTCGGCCTGGCGCAGACGTCCGGCTCGACCGGGCAGATCGTGCAGGTGCGGCGCACGAGCATCAATCAGCTGTTCTGGCTCGCGCTCGGCATGCGCGATCACCTCTGGCATCGCCGGGATTTCCGGCAAACCCTGGCGGTTGTGCGCGCGCACACCGCGCTGCGTGACGACCCCGAGGAGGCCCTGCGCGCCGGTTGGGGCGCCCCCGCGACGCTGCTGTACCCGACCGGGCCCTGCTTCACGCAACCGCTCTCGTGCGACGTGGCCACGCAAGCTGCCTGGCTCGTCCGGCGCGACCCAGGTTACCTGCTCACCTACCCCACGAACCTGGCCGCGCTGCTCGCACACTTCGCGCAGGCCGGGCTCGAGCTGCCCTCACTCAAGGAGGTCCGCACCGTCGGAGAAACACTATCCGACGACGTGCGCGCGCGCTGTCGCGAGCAATGGGGTGTGCGCGTCGTCGACAACTACAGCTCACAAGAGGTGGGCGCGATCGCGCTCGAGTGCCCGCACAGCGGCCTCTATCACGCGCAGGCCGAGAGCTTGATCGTGGAGGTGCTCGACGCGGACGGCAACGACGTGGCGGAAGGGGAAATCGGGCGCGTGGTCGTCACCGACCTGCACAATTTCGCGACGCCGCTGATCCGCTACGATTTGCGCGACCACGCGGAAGTGGGACCCGCGTGCAGCTGTGGGCGCGGCCTACCTACGCTGCGACGCATCCTCGGCCGGCGGCGAAACATGGCCGTTTTGCCGAATGGCCGGCGCGCGTGGCCGCTGGTCGGCTTCGCGCGCTATCGCGAGATCGCGCCCGTCGTGCAGTACCAGCTCGTCCAGCACTCGCTGAGCGAGATCGAAATGCGCCTGGTCGTGACGCACACGCTGAACGCTTCGCAGGAGCGAGCGCTCAGCAACGTCGTGACGGACGCGCTCGGACACGCTTTCGAAGTGCGCTTCAGCTACTTCTCGGGCGAGCTGCCGCGGACCACTTCCGGCAAGTTCGAAGAGTTCATGTGTCTGATCGACGACGCGTGAACATCAGCCGGCGTCGGCGCAGCCAGAACGGAAACATCCAATAACGACGCGAGATCGCAGAGAATGTTCAATGGGCACGGCTTGCATGACTTGCTTTGCCCGTTGGTCCGTGAAAAGTCCTAGTCCGAGGGCTCCATGACCGACGATCGCAACCACTCTGGCAAACCAGGCTCGGCGCCACCGGCCGCCGACAAACGGCCGAGTTCACGGCCGCCGCCTTCCATGGCGCCTCCCACGGACGACATCGATGCCGAGTGGGGCGCGAGCCCCGAGCCGGCCGCGCTCAAGCCCGCTCCTCTGCCTGCGATCGAAAAAGCAGCATCCCAGCCGCCGCTCGCCACGTTGCGCAAGCAAACTCTGCTCGGACTCTCTCCGCCCGTAGTCGCTCAAAGCGCGCCGGCGGCCGCGCCGAGCGCCACCGCGACGCCGCTCTCCAATCTGGTCAAGCCGGCCAGCGTGCCGCCCGCGAGCAGCGCGAAGCCGGCGAGCCTGGCACCCGCGAGCGCGGGCGCAGCGCACAAGAAGCAGACCCTGCTCGGGCTCGCCCCGCCGATCGTTCCAACGCAGTCGTCACCACCGCCGGCCAATCCCGCGAGTGCGAGTGATGCGCCCGTTGGCAACGCGAGTGCGTCGACGGCCACGGCGACAGCAGGCGCTGAAGCTCATGTCGGGACTGCACACGTCGCGCCTGAACAAAGCGCGGCGGCCGCGAAGGCCGCGCAGCCCGGCGCGACCACTGAAAGCGACGCGCCGATCACCC
>DASYCR010000640.1:0-10262 GCA_036500095.1 Polyangiaceae bacterium | reverse complement strand
CCCGGGGGCCGCGATACTCGTCGGCGCCCTGTGCTCTTGTAAAGCGGAATTGCGATTGAGCGGATTACTGGCTCAGGCCGCCAACCCATCACACGTGAGGGGTGTCGGGGGCCCCGCGCAGGCTTTGTTCAGCATTTGCCCAGCGGTTTGCGAGCCGTGTTTGCGGTGGTAAGCGAGCAGTTCAAAACCGGAGGTTCCCATGGGTCTTCACATCGGCAGCGTCGCACCTGATTTCGAGCAGAGCTCCACGCACGGCACCATTCGCTTCCACGAGTGGCTCGGTTCGAGTTGGGCCATTCTGTTTTCCCATCCCAAGGACTTTACGCCCGTATGCACGACCGAGCTCGGTCGCGCGGCGAACCTCGATCAAGAATTCGCCAAACGCGGCGTGAAGATGATCGCCATCAGCGTCGACCCGGTGGACAGCCACAAGGGCTGGATCGCCGACATCGAAGAGACTCAACACTGCAAGGTTGGTTACCCGATTTTGGCCGATCCCGATCGCAAGGTCGCGACCCTGTACGACATGATTCACCCGGAGGCGAACGACACCCTGACCGTGCGCAGCGCCTTCTTCATCGATCCGAACAAGAAGATCCGCGCGATCATCACCTACCCCGCCAGCACGGGCCGCAACTTCAGCGAGATCTTGCGCGTGATCGACTCGCTGCAGCTCACCGACAAGCACAAGGTCGCCACCCCGGCCGACTGGCAAGACGGCGACGACGTGGTGATCGCGCCGGCCGTGCAGGACCCGGAGGAGCTCAAGCAGCGCTTCCCACGCGGCTTCAAGGCCGTGCGTCCGTACCTGCGCCTCACGCCGCAACCGAACAAGGGCTGAGCAGACGCTGAAACGCGGCGGACCGCCTTCCACGGCGTTTTGCCGCGTTTTTCAGCGAGCTGAGCGGGCATGTCCGTCTGGAGCGCGCCGAACGCTCACTTGCGCAAATGCTCGCCGAGAAAACGCGCGGTCTCTTGCAGTGTCTTGGAGAACCACGGCTCGACGAGCCAGAACGGGTGCGGCGTATCGGGCAAAACGACGAGCTCGGAAGCGACGCCGTGGGCGCGCAGCGCGTCGCGCATCTCCGGGCGACCGGGGAGAATGGGCGTGGGCGCCGTACTGTCGATGAACAAGGTCGGCGCGCTCGCGGCGCTCACGTGGGTCAGCGCCGAGGCCTCGCGCCACGTGCTCGCGCGCGAGTTGAATGAACCGCCGAGAAAGCGCGTCGGGCCGCCAGGAGTGTGAAACTCCTTCGCGAGCAGGTCCGGACCCGAGAAGCTCGCGAGCCCGTCGATGTCCACCACCGCTTGCACCGCGCTCGAGGTCGCGTTCGCACCGTCGCCGGCGAGTCGTTGCACGCCGTTGCTCGCGCCGAGCAGGGCCACGAGCTGCCCACCCGCCGAGCCGCCGAGCGCGCCGATGCGCTCGGGATCGATGCCGAATTTCGTGGAGTTTTCGCGCAAGAAGCGCACCGCTGCCTTGAGATCGTAGAGCGCATTCGGAAAGCGCCCAGCGGGACCCAAGCGGTAGCTCACCGGCGCAGCCACGTAGCCGAGCGCCGCCAGGCGTTTTGCGAACGGCCGCTCCATTTGACGCTCGCCGCTCTCCCAGCCTCCACCGTGCACCACGATCACGGCCGGCAAGGGCGCGGCAGCGCTCGGCGCGTACAGATCGAGCGCGAGCCGGACACCGGACGGCTCTGCATAAATCACGTCTTCATGCGCCGTGACGCCCGGCGGGAGCACGTCCGGGGGCAGCGTCGCGTTCGGATACTTAGCGCGCACTTGCTCGAGCACCCGAGCCCGCGAAAATGGCCCGGGCGAACGCGCGTGGCAGCTTCCGAGCGTGAGCAGACAGAAGACGCTCAGGGCGAGCGCGCGTTTCAATCGACTGGCGGAGCCTTTGGGCATGGCCGCTGCTGCGTTTGTCCGGGATCGGTCGCGACCTGCTCGAAACACGATAGCGAACATACGCCCGATTGTTGATACGTGTACTGAAGCAGGTAAACGCCGCCCACTTTGGGCGCGAGGCGAAACGCACGCTCGCAAGCGCCGTCCGAGACCTCGACCATGCGCATGACCATCCGGGTCTTGGGCACGCTCCGATAAGCCGTCGTCGAGCGCGTACAGCTCCGATAGGAGGTGCCGCTGCCGCAGCTGTACGACTCGGTCGTCATGTACGACTCTTGAACGTAGTACGTCTCGCTCACCATGTGATTCTCGAGATGAAAGAAGCCGCTCGTCACGCCGACCCTGACCGGGACCGGGTGGATCAACAGCGCGTCCGTGTGCGCTTGTGCAGCTTCGACCGCGGTGCTTGCGTGATCGAAACCGCGATACTCGTCGATCAGGACGCGCTCGCGCAGCGACGCGCCGGAGACTTGTTCGTACGTGCGGCGCACCTTCAAGATCGCATGCGGCTGGTCCGCGGTCGGCGGTGCGTAGTCTCGCACGCACGCGGTGCTCAGCAGCCCCGCCAGCAAAGCCACGGTGAGACTCCGAAGGATCATTCCGGGCACTCCGCCGAGCACCGGCGGCCCCGCCCGTCGCAATGTTCAATGCCGGCGGCGCTCGTCGCCTCCAGCATGCAGTGATCCTTACCGCGCGCGCAGCCCGACAAACAGTTCAGGCGCTCCTCGCTCGGACCCAGACAGGCAGGCGCGAAGCACAGCGCGAGAAGCAGCCCGACCCCCGACGCTCGATTGCGGTCCCTCGTACCCATCCTCCGGCTGACTACCCGACCGGTTTGTCGCGCGCAAGGCTGTAGAGAGCGGAATCTTTCCCGCTTTTCATGCACCAGATGAAAGCTGCGCGGTTCGAGCTACGTTCGGTACTGCGAGGCCCACCTATGCTCCTGCGAATTTGCCAATCTGCGCTTCTGCTGGTGCTCGGCACCGGCTGCGGAGGCGGCATTGCTTTGTCGACTCGGGCCAAGAGCGCGGACGCCGCGCCCGCCGAGAGTCCGACCAACACGAGCACCCAGGCAAACGCGCCGGCGAGCGACGGACAACGACCCGAGGTAGCGCTAGCTGCGCCGCCGCCCAATGCCGTCCCGTCGACCGCGGCCCTACAAGGCGCACCGCCGGCTCCGCCCGGCGGCGCCCCCGCTGGAGCGAGCGCGGCGAACGGCGCCAGCACGGAAGCCGACGCGCGCCAGATGCTCGAGATCGAGGCCTGGTTCGCGCTCACGGTGCCGAACGTGAGCGAGGCGCTGCGCGCCCTGCACGCGCTCGCGCGGGAGCGCGGCGGCTTCGTAGCAGACGAAGAAGTGTCCGGTGCGGGCGCCGAACGCGCAACGCTCACGCTGCGCATTCCGTCCGGCTCCGCGGAGCCCTTTTTCGAAGCAGCTCGCAAGCTCGGTGACGTCGATTCCGAGCGCATGAACGTGCGCGACGTGGGCAAGGAGTACCACGACGCGACGATCTTGCTCGAGAACCTGCGCGCCGCGCTGCACCGCTACGAAGAGATCCTGGCCAAGGCGCAAAACGTCGAAGAGATCATGAAGGTGGAGTCCGAGCTCACCCGCATTCGCGGCGAGATCGAGCGCGTCGAGGGCAGCCTGCGCTGGCTGCGCGATCGCGCGGCGCAGGCCACCGTGCATGTGACGCTGACGCGCAAGGGCAGCACGGTGGTCGAACCCGACCGCGCCGTTGCCAAGCTCTATCCGGGCGTGCGCTTCGGTTACCTCGCCGACTATCGCGGGCAGCGCGGCGGCGCCGGCTACCTCGGCGGCGGCCTCTCGCTGCGGGGCTCGCGCGCCATCAGCCTCGACGTCGAGGGACTGCGCGACGCGACCCGCGACACGCGCGGCCTCGACATTTTTCAAATCACGATCGGCGGCGAGGACTATTCGGATTTTCTCGGTGGCGGTCGGCGACAGTGGCTCAATCCGTACCTCGGGCTGCGCGCCGGCTACGCGCGTTTCCTCGGCTACGGCGAGGCCGTTGCTGGCGGCACGCTCGGCGTCGAGGTGTTGCACACGCAGTACGTCACCCTCGACGCCGACTTCCGCCTGCTCGGCTACTTCTTCGGTACGCCGAGCGCGCACATCGCCGCGCAGCCGGCGCTCGGCGTAAACGTCGCTTTCTAGCTCTGTCGGTCCTGGCGCGCGCGCCGGCGTGCCGCGACGATCGCGAGTGCCAGCGCCGCGAGCCCGAGCGGCCCTTCATTGGCCGGGCTCGCGACGCGGCAGCCACAACCCGATTTTTGGGGCGGCACCCTGCGTGCCGGGGCCGCACCGCCGGCGTTCGCGGAGCCACCGCTGTTGGTCTGGTTGCCGCTGCCAGCGCTGGTCGTGCCACCGCCGCTCATCGTGCCACCGCTCGCGCCGCCGCTCGCGCCACCACCGCCGGCACCGCTCGCGCCTTGCGAGACGGTTCTGCACTGCACGCACAACGCGGTGTTCGTCGAATCGCACTGCTCGCCGCTGTCGATCACGCCGTCCCCGCAAGACGCGCGCTGGCACGTGCTGCGGCACGCGTCCGGCTTGGTGTCGCTATTGGCCGTGCCGTTGTCACAGCGTTCGCCCGTGTCGGGGACACCGTCGCCGCACGATGCGCGCAGACACGACGTGCGGCACGCGTTGGGCGCGGTGTCGCTGTTGGCCGTGCCGTCGTCGCACTCTTCACCCGGATCGGTAGCCCCATTGCCGCACAGCGACGGCCAGCCGATATCGCGCAGAGCCGCGCGCTCGAGCGTGAAATCGTAGCTCGTGTTGACCGATTGCGCGGGCTCCATCAGGAGGTCCGGGCGCGCGATGGGATCCCAGTGCGAGCCCGTGCTGGCCCCGTTGACCGGCACGCTCGCGTACATGTAGACGTGGCCGTCCGGGTCGACGCCGATACCCCGCGCCGTGTCGGCCGACAGCGACACCTGGGCGCCTGCACTAGCGAGCAAGAGCTGCGCGTCCGCCGCGGAAATGCCGAGCGATGGAATGCCGATCGGCACGACCGTCAGATCCCCGTTCCACACGTCGGCGTTCGACGGCGGCACGCTGGGATCCGTGAGCAAGGCCGCGACCGCGCCGGCGAGCTGGACGTCGTAAACGGCGTTGAGCGGGCTGCACTGGCCAGGCGTGATCACGGCGATCGCACCGGGCGTGACCGTGGTCGACTGCGAGCAGGCGTCGGCCGGGTTCGGAGCGGCGAGCGGAGCCGTGATCGCGGTGGGCGTGAGCTTGGGGCCGTAGTTCGCGTCGATCACATTGCCGCGCAGGGCGCCAATCGCGGGCGTGACCGAAAAGAGCGGCATGCCCGGCGTGAGGACCGTCTTGGCCGTGCTGGTGACGGCGCTGCCGTCCCAGACGAGCCCGCGTGCGTTCTGTCCCGACGCGACGATCTCGTCCGGTAGCATCTCGCTCCAATGCTTTTTTGTCGTGCGGTCCAAGAGGTGCGCGCTGAACGCGTCCACGTAGCCGTCGATCGACGGCTCGCCGGTCTCCGGGTCGATGCTCGTCGAGAAGCCGAGGCCGTGCGTGATCTCGTGGAGCACGGTGGACACGAGATCCGCCGAGTTGCGCGGAGGCATCGCGTCGAGTCCGTAGTACCAGGGCAGGCCGATACTGCAGGAATCGAGCGCGCCGTTGAACTCCGCCTGGATGTCCGACCCGCCGGGCTCCACGTCCATCCCGAGAATCGCGTCAGCCAGCGCGTCCGAGTAGATTTGTCCATCCGGCAGCCCCTGCCCGACGATCAGATGCGTCGAGCCCGCGTGCCCGAGCACCGCGCCGGTCTGATCGCACATGAGCGGACCGAAGCTCGCCTCCACCACGATCGGCACGGCGCTTTCGAGCACGTTGCCCCAGCGGTCGAGCGCGAACTGAAACGCGATTTTTCGCTGCGCGCCGAGCGTGGTGCCGGTGTTACCCCCAACCGGCGTCGCGGGCGTCGGATCATTGAAGCCGCTGCCGGCGCCGTCCATGTTCACCAACGTGAACGTCGCTTTGGCGTTCGCGAGCGCCGGCACGAGCGTCAGACCGAACAGCGCGAGCGCGCGGACCAACCGCTGATGGATCGGCCGCGTCACGGCTGCCTCGCTGCCAAGCTCGACTCGAGCTCCTTCACCGACGTGACACATTCGACGCGCAGCGAACCGTCAGGCGCGCGATGAGCGACCTCTGCGCTGTGATACCTGCCCTCGAGCGGCAGCACCCGCAGACCGTTTTGGCCGTCATGCGCCGTCAGCCCGGCGCTCGTGCGCGCGAGGTGCGGGCGCAACGCCTCCACTAGCGCGACCGAGTTCGCCGTCGCCACGGTGGCCGCTGTAGGCGCGGGAACGGCCGCGCTGCTCGTCGGCTCGGGCGCGCGGTTCGAGCACGCGAGCAACGACCAGGAACTCACACACACCACCAGCGCCAACCCACCCCAATGAATGACTCTCGACATCATGCCTCCTGACCCACGAACGCCCCTTATAGCAGAGAGGGGCGCTCCGTTTGAAATAGGAGATTCAAACCGATCCGCGAGCGGCAGCAGCCGTGGCAGGCTGCTTTACTCACCAACCGCGGCGCGCACGTGGGAGAGCAAGGGATGCTGCGGGTATTTTTGGATGAATTGCGCGGCGAGCGTGCGCGCTTGTTCGCGAGCCCCGCTCTGGCTCAACGCCTGAATGCGGAGCGCCAGAGCCTCGGGCCGAAAACTGCCGGCGGGATAGGCACGCTCGTAGCGATCGAGCGCGCTCAGCGCGGCGGCAAAATCACCGCGCCCAAACGCCGCGCGCGCCGCCTCGATTTGCTTGAGCTCGTCGGTCAAGGTCGGCTTGGGGCTATCGGTCGCGAACGCGGCCACGGACGAGCCGGCCGCCGCGCGAGGCGCTTCCGCGGGCGCTTCTTGTGGCTCGACCGACTCGTTCGACGCTGTGCGCCGCGCGGGCGCCGCGCTAAGCACAACGGACGGCACGGCCGCCGGCTCACCGTCGACGGGCGGTTGTACGATTGCAGCCGGCGGTGGGCGCGCGCTCACGGTGCGCACGGGCAAAGAGGGCGTGGCTTGCCTCACGCCGATTGCTGTCTGCGCCGAAGACGCGCGCGGTTTGCTGAGTTCGCTCGCGCCGTAGCCCGTCACCGCGCCGCCGACGGCGCCCACGCAGAACCAGAGCGCGATGCCCTTGAGCAGCACCGAGCCCGTGGCTGCCGCCGAGGTCCCCGCGGCGGCCAGGGTCGTCGCAGCGCCCGCAAACGCCACTGCGCGCCGTCGTGCACGATCGCTCGGCACGTCGATGTCTGCGGCGCCGAGCAAGCGGCCCGCAGCGCCGGAACCTTCGCGCAAACGAACTGGGCCGTTCATGGCTCACCCCCCTCCGGGAACGCTCGGGCCGCGAGCAGTTCGAATTTTTCACGCGCACGGCGTAAGCGCGACGCGACCGTACCCGAAGGCAGCGCGAGCGTCGTCGAGATCTCGGCCATCGTCATTTGCTCGAGCTCATAGAGAACGAATACGGCGCGTAGCTCGAGGGGCAGCTCCGCGAGTACCGCGTCGAGCGTGCGGCGGAGCTCACGCTGCTCAGACATGTGCTCGGGATCGGGCAGATCGCTCTCGAGCCCGAACAGCGCGTCATCCCCCGCCTCCGCGCGGCGGCGCCACTGCCGGCGTAACCCCGACGCGACGCGGAAGCCCGTGCTGAGCACGAACGCGCGCTCGCTCTCCGGCTCGACCGCGTCGAGCTTGCGAGCCACGACCAAAATAACCTCCTGCACCACATCGTCCACGTCACTCTCAGGCACGCCGAGTCGCCGCAAAAATCGCCAAAGCACGTCGAAATGCGCGGCAACGATGCGACCGAGGCGCGCCTCGTCGACCCGCAGGTCGGGCGAGAAAGCGGCGCTGGGAAGCTCGGTGGCGAGCACTCGACTCACCTAGATGGTCTCCCGGGGCCATTTTGATCACGGCTCATAGCTCGACGCCCAGCGCCAGCATCCCGGACGGCAGCCAGTTGAACTGGTCGCCACCGTAGACCTTCTGCTCTGGCGCACTCAGCTCGAAGGTGTCCTCGGTGATGCCATGCAGCAGCGACAGCCCGAGTTCGACGAACAGGGGGTCCGAAACGAGCCGTATTTTTGCCGAGAGGCCGAGATCAGCCCAAAATCGGTGCTGGGGCGTCGAGACTGGATAGAGGGCGTCTTTTTTCCCGCTCACCGTCAGTTCGCCAAGCTCCGACGTCACGCACGGCATCAGCCGCACGAGGTCGCTCGCTCGCAGCGTGAGTGGACAGACGTCGAGGCGCGCCATCAACCAGGAGAACGTCGCATCCGGCGCGTCCGGACCGAGCCTGCCCGTTTTCCCGAAGAGCGGCGTGAGCTCGAGAGCGGGCGCGAACAGGCTCTCGGACTCATAGCGAGCGCCGAAGTTGAGCCCTGGCGCGACGAGCGCGACCGGCGCGTAGTTGCGAGACACCGTGACGGCGGGTCCCGCGCTGAAGCGCAGCGCGCGCACGGCTCGTTCGTCTTTTTTGGGCGGAGCGCTAGCCGCGGCGGGGGCGGCGCGCTCTGCCGGGGGCGCTTCCGGCTCGGGCGGCAGCGGCTCGGTGCGAGCGTTTGGATCGAGCGCAAGCGCGACGACGAGCGCGAGCGCGGACGCGACCTCGCTGCACGTCTCGGCGTCGAAATCGCGCAGCGTCGGCTCGGCCGAGGGCTCGATGATCTCGAGTGACCCGCGCGCGCGACCTCCGCGCAGCTCCGCGCGGACCGTGATGTGTCGAGCCGGATCACCGTCCACCCAGAGCACCGCGCGCCGAATGCGCGCCTTGACCTCGCGACTGAAGGCGGCTTCGCTCGGACAGCCTGGGCCGCCGCTATACTTGAGCTGTACGCGCGCGGGCGGCTCGGCGCCGGAACCTTCAGCGCGAGCGTGACCGGTAGCCGAGAGAATCCCCAGGAACACTCCAAAAAGAGGCCATTTGTCCGCGCAGCGCCAACACCGGCGCGCGCCGTGATCAAATTTTGGTCGAGATGCCATCTACGGACGGAAACAATCTGCGGAGGCGAGGTTTTATGAAGTTCGAATTCTTGTACGGGGGCGCGGCGACTTTACTCCTTGTGTGCGGTTGCGGGTCGCACGTGATCGTCGGCCAGGGGGCAGCGGGCGGTAACGCGGGCGTCGCGGGCCTCGGCGCAGCCGGTGTGGCCGGCACGACCGGCCCACAGGGAGGCTCCTCGGGATCCGGCGGAAATTCTTCCATGGGGGGGAATTCTTCGGGGGGCACAGTGAGCGCTACGGGCGGCGCCGGTACCGCGGGGTTCGGTAACGCGGCCGGAACGAGCGTCGGAGGCGGTGGCGATACCAGTCCGCCAGACCCCGGGCCGCAGGTGACTTCCGGCAAGCTCGATCTATTGCTGGCGATCGACAACTCCACGTCGACCGCGGACAAGCAGCAGCTGCTCGTCGCCAGCTTGCCGAACCTGCTCGCGCGTTTGGCGAATCCGCTGTGCGTCGACACGCAGGGCGTCGCGGCGAGCACCCAGCCCGCCAACGCAAACGTCAATTGTCCCGCGGGCACGAGCCGCGAATTTGCGCCGATGCGTGACATGCACATCGGCGTCGTCACTTCGAGCTTGGGTTCGCACGGCGGAGACGTCTGCAACGGCGCGACCAATGCCGACGACAAAGGCCAACTCTTGCCTTCCGTGCGTACGGGCCTGACGAGCTACAACGGTCAGGGCTACCTGAATTGGGATCCGGACGGACACTCGACGCCGCCCGGTGAAACGGACATCAACACGCTCACGAGTGACCTGTCGACCATGCTCGCGGCCGTGGGTCAGGTGGGCTGCGGCTATGAGGCTCAGCTCGAGTCGATCTACCGGTTCCTGGTCGACCCGAGCCCGCCCCAGTTGGTGGACGTCGTGAACAGTACGACGACGCCAGAGGGCATCAACACGACGCTGCTCGCCCAGCGCGCCTCGTTCTTGCGCCCTGACTCGGCCGTCGCCGTCGTGATGCTCACGGACGAGAACGATTGCTCGATCGCGGACAGCGGCGTTGGCTGGTTCATTTCCTCACGCACGCTCCAAGGGACCGGCGCGGACAATCGAATGTACCGCGCGACCTCGGTGTGTGCGACCGATCCGAATTCACCGTGCTGCATGTCCTGTGGAGACGTGAGCGCGGCGCCCGCGCAGTGCGGTTTCACTGCGAGCTCGGCGGACCCGAATTGCCAGGTCAACGGCGGCTACCTGACCGCGCAGGAGGACAGCATCGCTCTCCGCTGTTGGGATCAGAAGCGCCGCTTTGGCTTCGAAGTGCTCCAACCGCTCAGTCGCTACGTGA
>DASYCR010000639.1:0-2666 GCA_036500095.1 Polyangiaceae bacterium | reverse complement strand
AAACTCGGCTCCATTTGCAAGATTTGCGCGGGCATCTACATCTCGTCGCTGCTCCTCGCGAGCATGGCCTGGTTGCTCGCGCGTGCGCAGCGCACGCACTCGGCCGCTGAAGCACCGGCGACCGTTTCGAAACTCATGCCGCTGTTCTGGCTTACGACGCTCGGTTTGGTCAGCTTGACGCCCGCGCTGGTATACGCCGGCAGCGCGCCCGACGAGCGGCCGTTCATCGACAAGTGCGGCACGCTCAAGCAGCCGAAAATCAAGAATGACGAGCTCGTCAAGATCGCCACGCTGCACCCGACACGCAAGGTGCTCTTGTTCGAGGATCCGCTGTGCGAGATCTGCAAAGCGTTTCACCAGCGGCTGGTGAGCGAGAACATCATCGAGCAGCTCGACATCGAGCTGGCGCTGTTTCCGCTCGATACCGACTGCAATTGGATGCTGGATCAATCGCTGCACCCGGGCGCGTGTCTGGTGTCGAAGGCCGTTTTGTGCGGGGGAAGCCAAGCGCGGCAAGTGCTCGAGTGGGCGTTCGACGAGCAGGAGTACCTGAACCGTGCCGCCAAGAGCGGCGCGGACGTGCTGCGCGGCGCGATCAAGCAGCGCTGGGGCGACGCGCTGCTGCGCTGCGTCGACGATCGCAAGACCGACGTGCGCCTCAATAATCACCTGCATTTCGCCTCGGACAACAACATCCCGGTGCTGACGCCGCAGATGTACCTGGGCGACAAGCGTATCTGCGACGAAGATACGGATCTCGGTCTGCGCTACACGCTCGGCGTGCTCGCGCCGGAGGTCTTGAAATGAGCGGCGCGGAGCTGCCGCCGACGGCGGCGTTCGCGGGCCTGGCCAGCGGCACCGTGCTCGCGCTGGGCGTGGCGATCGCGGTGCGCGTGTGGGTCGCGGGCGCCGGCGAGCGCCTGATCACGCCGCAAGCGGAGAACAAGCCGCAGGTGGCGATCGCCGATCAAGCCGAGGTCGGCTACTGCACGCCGCAGTTCAAGCAAGTGCTGGAGCGCGTCCTGCACTCGTGCGGCTTGTCCGAGGGTGACGCGCGCCGCGGCTGTCAGCCGGCCGACGTGAAAACCTTCGCCTCGATCAGCGACGAGGATTTCAACGCGCTGTTCACGCCGCTCAAGGATCGCGGCGCCGTGATCCTGTTCGACGAGAGCCAGGACGTCCTCGACGACAAGGCCAAGAAGCTGATCGAGGACAAGTGGTTTGCGCGCCGCGGCGCGCGCTATTTCTTCGTGGTCGCGCGCGCGTCCAAGAGCGGCACCCAATCCAAGAATCGGGCTCTGTCGCATCGCCGCGCAAACTCGGTGATGTTCTACCTGAATCAAATTGCCAATGATCCGGAGATCGATCAGAAGGTCGGCCTGCTCTGGCTCGGCAACGAGTTTGCCCAACTTTCCAAGGACTACTGCGCGTGGCCGACCTCTCGCCCCGACGTCAAATGCGAAGACGAAACGATCAACCGCAGCGCTTTCGTGTCCTGGGTAGACTGTCGGCTATGAAGCTCTTGGCGGGTCTCGTGCTACTTCTGCCCGTGCTCGGCTGCGAGTCGGCGCGCAAGGACGCGCCGATCGCGACGGAGGAACGAAGTCAGGCGGTGGTGCAGAAGGGCCCCGCGCCGGTGGTGGCTGCCGCGACGATGCCGGTGGCGACCAAGCTCGCGGACGCGCCCAAGAAGCCGCGCGTCCTTTGCTCGCGGTTGGAGGAGCCGGGCAAAGCATTTCCAAAAAAGTCGCCGTCGCGCGCGGCGGCTGCGAACGAAAAGCCGCTACCGGAAACGCTCGCGACGGCCAACGGCAAATGGACGTGGGTGAACTTCTGGGCGGCCTGGTGCGCGCCGTGCAAAGAAGAAATCCCGCGCCTGCTCGGCTGGCAGAACAAGCTCGGCAACGCAGCCTTTCGGCTGCAATTCGTGTCGTTGGACGACGACGAGCGGCAGCTCAAAGACTTCTTGGAAGCACAACCGACCGGCGCGTTGCGCGCCAGCTATTGGCTCAAGGAGGGCAAGGAGCGTGACGACTTTCTGCACGCCGCGGGTTCAGGCGACGACCCGGCCTTGCCGTTCCACTGGCTCGTCAATCCAAAGGGCAAAATCGCGTGCGTGATCGGCGGCGCCGTTGAAGACGCGGATTTCGACGAAGTGGCGCGGCTGGTCGGCAAATAGCCGAGCGCGGGCCGCTGAAACGAGCGGATCCGGCCAAGCACAGCAGCGCGTGTGCTAAAGTTGACCCGGCATGAGCGGCGCCGATCTCGATGCAGCAATCGCGGAGGTGCTTCGAGCGTTTCCGGACGTCGCTGCGGCGTGGCTCTTCGGTTCGGAAGCGCGGGGAACGGCGCGTCCGGATAGCGATCTCGACGTTGCGTTGTTGCTTGCCGAACGCGGCGTGACGGCGCTCGACGTGTACGAGTTACTCGGGCGCATTGCCGCCCATCTCGAGAGCGTCGCGCCCGGCCGGCGCATTGATCTGGTGCTGATCGAGTCGCAAGGGCCGGTGTTTCAGCATGAAGTGCTCGCCGAAGGCAGGCTCGTTCACGACGCGCTCTTCAAACGACGTGTCGACTTCGAATCCGATGCCTACGTGCGCTACTTCGATTTTTATCCACTTCATGAACGAGCGCGGAGGCTTTCGCTCGCCAGCTTCAAGTCCCTG
>DASYCR010000638.1:0-11267 GCA_036500095.1 Polyangiaceae bacterium | reverse complement strand
TATCCCGGCAACTACGAGACGTATCGCCGTTTGCGAGCGCAAGCGGAAGCTGGTCGTTCGTCCGCGCCGGACGTGACGCGGGCGACCCAGAGCGAACGCGCCGCCGCGCCCAAGAAAAAGGGACTGAGCGCCGCCGAGCAGCGCGAGCTCGCCGCCTTGCCCGACGCCATCGAAGTCGCTGAAGCGCGCGTGCGGGAGCTGCACGAAACCCTCGGGAACCCGGCGACATACGCGGGCGGGAGTCGGGACGTGGCCGCGCTCTCCGTCGAGCTCGGCGAAGCCAAGGCCGCAGTCGAACGGCTCACGGCGCGCTGGGAAGCGCTCGAGCTGCGCGCGGCGGACGCGAGCTAGCGCGCGCCTTCTGGCTGAGCCTGCGCCGGGCCCGCGCGCGTCGGGCTCGTGATATCGTCGCAGGGATCATGCAGCCGTGCCTGCGAGTTGCGAGCCTGATCGCGGTGGCAAGCCTCGCGTCTGCCTGCGGGTCGCGGGCGCCGAGCGCGTCGCAGCCGTCGCCACCTCGCACCGTCACGAGCTTCTCCGTCACGCGCGAGGACGTGCTGACCGGCGACGGCATGCCCAACGGATCGCTTGCCTATGTCTACTCGACGAGCGAAAGCACCAACCTCGAGCGCATCGACGATATCGGCGAAGCGCAGACCTACACGACGTTCGAGTACGATGCGCTAGGCGTCGACGTGGTGCGCGAGAAACACTACACGGCCGATGACATGCTCACGCTGGATATCGAGTACTCGTACCTGAGCGACGGAAGCCTGACGGAAGCCGTTTCGTACGACGGCAACGGCGCGATGCTCTCCTTCGAGACGTACGAGTTCTCGCAAGGAGCCAAGCACAGCGCGACGCTGCACGACGCTGCCGACCACGTGTACTCGTTCACGTACGACGCCGCGGGCAAGCGTCTGGGCAGCGTCGAGCAGGACACGGGCGACGTGACGCTCTCGAGCTCCATGTGGCAGTACGCGAGCGACGGCACGCCGATGACCGTGCAGATCTTCGCCGCCGATGGCACCACGCTGCAGAGCAGTCGCCGGCTGACCACGGTTCCCAGCGGCTCGAACTACGACTACTGGGCGTTCTGGGATTACTAGGCCGCATCTTGCTCTGTTGAAAAAAGACGGAGGGGCAAAGGCAGAGCTAGGGCGTGGTTGGGGCAGAGCGTGAGGTTTTGCTGCCCCGCGACGCTCGCATGCACCAGTCTTGTATCGGCCCGTGCTCAGGGTTGAGCGGGTGCAGGCGGGAGCGTGGGCGGGACTGCTCCGGGAGTTTGAGTGTGCCGCTGTGCTCGGCCGCTTCAAAGCTCTTCGCAGAGCTCAAAACTACAGTCGTCCGAGCACGCGCGCTGCGTCTTCCGCGCGATCGGTTTGCGGCACGTAGATGTCGGGCTCGGCGGGTTCCGTCTCAGCGAGCGGCTCGAGGGCGAGCGCGAGCAGTTCGAGATCGCGCGCGAGATCCTGCGCGGAGGCGTAGCGGTTGGCGGGCTTCTTGCGCATGGCCTTGAGCACGACGCGCTCGAGGCCCGAATCCAGGTCGTCGACTAACCAGGACGGCGGTGGCGCGGGCGAAAAGATCTGATGGCGGAGCAGGGTGGCGCTGAGCTTCAGATCGAACGGCAAATGCCCGGTCAGGGCGCGAAACATCACGACGCCGAGCGCGTAGACGTCGGTGCGCGCATCGACGTGGTCGCCGAGCGCCTGCTCGGGCGCCATGTATTGCGCGGTGCCGCGCACCTCCAGGGCCTCTTCCGGTCCTTGGTAGCCGGCCACCGCGGCGAGTCCGAAATCTAAAATCTTGATCACGGGCTCTTGCTCGAGCTCACCGAGCACGAACAGATTTTCGGGTTTGATGTCGCAGTGAGTGATGCCGGCTTCGTGCAGCGCCTCGAGCCCGCTCGCGACTTGCCGCGCGATCTCGCGCACGGAGTCCGGCGGTAGCGTGCCGAGACGAGCGAGCAGATCGGCGAGCAGTTCGCCGTCCAGCGCTTCCATCACCAAGTAGGGCACGCCGGGCTCCGGTTCGCGCACGTCGAGCATGCGCACGACATTGGGGTGATCGACGACGAGCGCAGCGCGCGAGCCGACCACGAAATGCGTACGCAGGATCGCCGAGCGCGTGGCTTCCTCGCTCAACACTTTGATCACGACGCGTTCGTTCGACGTCAGGTCACGGCCCAAAAAGACGTTCGAAGTGCCGCCCTTGTCGAGATATTGCTCGACCGTGTAGCGGCCGCCGAGGACGGGTGGATCGGCGGCGATGGTCGGCTCTGGCGACTGCATTTTCGTGTTCAGTGTGGGCGAAACTCGCAGGATCGCCTAGCGCTTTTCAGCTTGGCGCCCGGCCTGCAGCGCGAACAGCAAGAAACCGAGGATGAGGCCGACGCCTCCGATCGGCGTGAGCAAGCCGAGCGCGCGCGGCGCGCCGAGCACGATCCCGCACAAGCTGCCGCCAAAGACCAGCGTGCCGCCTGCGAGCAGGTAGCCGGGCCACGGCGCGCTCGGCTCCCGCCGCCAGAGACCGTAGGCGAGCGTGCCGAGCGCGCCGAACAGCCAGTAGTGCGTAGCCGTCTGCCAGATCGCCAAGGCGTCAGGCGAGACGACATGGCGTAGGCCGTGTGCCCCGAATGCACCGAGGCCGACGCCGACCGACGCGAGTAGCGCGCCCGCGGCCACGAAATTCGGTTTCCGGCTCATGCTTTTCCCATGCCAGAATCGGCCTCGTGAGGCCAGAGCTTGGAGTCGGTTTGGTGGCGCTCGGGGTGCGCGCGTCCGCGCTCGCGCTGCTTGCGTTGAGCGGGTGCAAGAAGGACGAGCCGCCCGCCTACCCGGCGCAGGTCCAGCCGAGCACGCCCTACTATGGAGCTGCCACGCCCAATCCGGGAGCCCCCGGCGGCGTGCCAGAACCGCAAGCGCCCGCGCCGATGATGAGGCCCGCGCTCGGCTTGCCCTGCGCGTCGGATCTGGACATGCAATGCCCGTTCGGGCACTGCGTCGCGGGGCGTTGCGGCGGCTGTTCGAGCGCAACGGATTGCAAAGCGTTCGCCCAATGCTGGCCGACCTGGATTGGCAATGCTTGTTTGCCAGGCAGCGCGGCAGCACCCGCGCCGGCGCCCACGCTCTCACCGACGAGTCCACCCGCGCCCACGCCGTTGCCGCTGCCCCAAGCGCCGAGTGCGCCCGCTACCACGAGTGATCCGTTCCAAAATGCGCGAGCGCTGTGCCTCACGCGCGTGAACGACTACCGCGCGCGCACCGGTTTGCCGCCGCTGACACGCAACCAGCCCGCTGAGTCGTGTGCGGACGGTCAGGCGACGAGCGACGGGCAGGCCGGCGTCGCGCACGGCGCGTTCATGCGCTGCCGCGAGAGCGCGCAGAACGAGTGTCCACATTGGTCCGGTACGCTCGAGGACGTGGTCGAGCGCTGTCTTGCGATGATGTTCGCGGAGGGGCCGGGCTCCGGCGCGGCTCACGGTCACTACGTCAACATGACGGAGCCGAACTATCACTCGCTGTCGTGCGGGATCTCAGCGACCGCGGGCAATATCTGGATGGTCCAAGATTTTTACCGGTAGTTCGCCATGGACTCAGGCTGGAGTTCTCCCAAACTCCCGGGGCGCCGGTGGCGCTTCGACATACCCGAAGGGGTGGGCAGCGCCCCGCAAGTCGACGCTAGCAGTCTTGGCATCACAAGATCACGATCGTCTACGGAGACCAAGACCAGGAAAATCCGGCAAAACCGGCGCCTGCTGGCTTTTTGTCGCCTAGCGTTGCGAGGCGCTTTGCGTAGAAACTCCGCAGAACAAAACCTGCTCTAGGCCGGTGCGTCGACTCGCGAGGGAGTACCGGGTGGCGGTGACGGCTCTTGTTGTTCGCCGGACGCGGCCAGTAGCTCGTTCATTAGCTCGCGGCACTCGGCCTTGCCCTTGAGGTGGCTGATGAGCACCGACGACGAGTCGAGGAAGACCTTTTCGAACTTGATGCCTTCGCGCGCGCGGGCGGCGACTTTCTCGCGGCCCGTCGCCAGGTCTTCTTCGAGCGCTTCCGCGTAACGGGCGAGTTGCCCGCGCAGTTCTTCGATTTGTCGGCGCAGATCGCTCGCGCTGGCTTCACGGCTCGTGCGCCGTGTTTCGCGGGTTTTCAGCCACTGGCGTTGGGCCTCGACCATCGCGCGGGCCGCGCCGGCTTGTTCGTACGTTGCGCGCGAGCCTTGTCCGGCGCGCTCCGCGCGGTCTGCCATCGCCAAGCGTTCCTCGGAGATCTGTTCGGCGCGCACGAGCTCGCGGCGCGCGGCTTCTTCCTCTTCACCGTAGGCGGAGGCTTCGCGCAGGACGCGCGATTCCTCGTGCGCGAGTTCTTCGACCTTGCGTCCGATTTCGGCGCGCAGCGCGCGCCCGCGCCGCTCGAGCGCTTCGAGCTTACGCGTGTGGCTCGCCACTTCACCTTCGAGACCGTTGGCCTTGGCGGATACCTCCCAGAGCGCAGCGAGCGCTTGGCTCACCTCTGGGGGCGAGTTGGCGGAAGGGTAGGCGCGCGCGACCATGCGCGCGAACAGCCCAGAGCGCCCGGCCCACTCCACCACGCCCGGTGTCTTCGGTGCAGGCGGGGGCAGGGGCGCGGCGGGTGCCGAATCGCCGCCCGGAGGCGGGGCGCCCTCCTTTTCCCAGGACGTGCTGGGTAGCGAACGCTGCAGCGCCTTGAGCTCTTCGAGCAAGTGATGGCCGTCGCGGTAGCGCTTGCGTGGGTCTTTCTCGAGCAGCTTGAGCACGATGCGCTCAGCCGCGGGATGGCATTCCTTTTTGATGCTGGTCGGGCGCGGCGCGGGCGCCGTGCGCTGCATCTCGAGCAGCGTGTCGCGGTCGCTAGAGCGGAACGGCAACTGCCCAGTCAGCATTTCGAAAAAGAGCACACCGAGCGCGTACAAGTCCGAGTGCGGACCGGCTTGCTCACCGCGCGCTTGTTCGGGCGACATGTACTCCGGCGTTCCGAATACGGCGCCCTTGGGAGCGAGCCGCGGATCGTGCGCGAGCGCGGCCAGACCGAAGTCCAGAATCTTCACGAAGTCTTTGCGGCCACCGCGATGGGTGAGCAGGATGTTGTCGCTCTTGAGATCGCGGTGCACCACGCCCAGATCGTGCGCGCGAGAAAGCGCGGCGCCCATTTGCTCGATCACATCCACGGCGCGGTTGAGCGGCATCGGTCCGCGCGCGAGCTCGCTCGACAGCGGCGTGCCGACCAAATACTCCATCACTAGATAGAGTTCGCCGTCGTCGGTCTCGCCGATGTCGTGAATGTCGATGATGTGCGCGTGATCGACGCGGTTGGCGGCGCGCGCTTCGCGCAGCATCCACGCGCGCAAGTGGGTCTCGCCCCGCAGATCCGGGCGGATGAGTTTGACCGCGACGACGCGATCGATCAGCACGTGACGCGCGCGATAGACGATGCCCATGCCGCCTTCGCCGATGCGCGCTTCGAGTCGGTAACGGCCGGCGATGACCTTGCCGAGCGCGGGATCGTCGGCCTTCTTGGAGCGGGGCGGCACGAGGGGCTTCTGCGGAGCAGGTTGAGCCATGTTGTTCAATGTCCGTATTCCGCGAAACTCGTGGGCGGATGGAAGGTCTAGGTTAGCCGCATCCTCGCACGGATGGCACTAGATCTTAGCGGCCAATTCCGCCGAGCCCTTAGGGTTCGGTCGGTTTCGGCCGCGGCGCTTGCCTACACCAGCGGGCGCGCGCGTGTTTGTCGCCTTAGAACACGAAGTTCAGCACAGGCACGCGCACTTCCGTCGCTTGTGCGACACCGAACAGGGCGAGCTCTTCGCGCGTATAGCGTCCGCCCACTTCGACGGCCGGCACATTCAGGCTGAGCGCATCCGGAGTGAACGCGATCAGCGCAGGTGGGGTGAGGTGGTAGGGGGGGAGACGACCGGCCGAGTGCTTGCGCGGAAGCGAACCGGTTGGCGTCGGTGTTGCTGGGGCCGGTGCCGCCGGGGCGGGCGCTGCAGCCGGAGGCGCAGCAGGCGGTGCCGCCGCTGGAGGCGCCGCTGCCGGAGCTGGAGGGGGTGGTGTCACCTCCGTGCCGCCGGGCGTCAGTGTGGGAGCCGTGGGTGCGGGCATCGCGGGTGCGCCGGGAGGCTCCGCGACGGGCTCGTCCGCTGGCGGACGATCTTGAAGATAATTGGCAGGCGGCTCGTAGGACGTTGCGCTGAGCACCGCGACGATGGTCGGGATCACGAACGCCATGCCGCCGGCGAGCATGAACATGTTGGTCTTGGCGCTGCCGTTCTTTTCCACGAAGTAACCACCGACACCGCCCGCGGCTCCACCCGCGACGCCGCCGACGATGTACGCCCAGGCGGGCTGCACCTTGAACGCCGCCTCGCTCACGGTCACGAGCTCGGCGCCGAGCAGTGTGCCGCCGACGATGCCTTTGCCGGTGACGGCCACCTCACCCGTGCCCGTTGCGTGCGCAGTGAGCGGCGCCAGCGTGAAGCCGGCGAGCGCGATACTTTTAAGAATTTGTCGGCGCATGGTTTTCTCCGCGGTCTCCGCGACACGCTCCGGTGCACGGCCCCGAGCGAATGTTCGCGGAGCATAATCCCGGCTAAGCTTTGCGGGTGCAATTCCTTTTTGGGCGCACATTTAGGGCGGGGCTTTTTGCCTATCCCGCGGCATTGTGCGCCTTGGCGCTCGGGGCCACGGCGAGCTTTTGGCCGAGAATCGCGGCTCAGGCGCCGCCCCCGAGTTTTCTTTGGCCGCTGGTTCGGCCTCTGCTTGCGGCGGGGCTCGAGCTCTCGCTACTCGTGTCGCTGCCCATCGCCGCCGCCTTCGGTGCGTCCCCGCTGGCGAGTGAGAGCTTACCGCGGTCCGCTGGCCGGGTCGTGCCGCCGCTCGTCTGCGTCGCGCTGACGCTCCTCGCGGTCACGGTCGCGGGCGCCACGGCGCTCGAGAGTCTAGAGCGCACGCCGGGTGGCGAGGTGAACGAGCTACTCGCGCTCGCTCGCAAGGAGTGCGTGAGTCGCGCTCCGAGTCAGGTCGCGGTGCCGCTCGTGGGCATGAGCTGGTCGTGTGAGCGGGGTGAACCACCGCGCGTGACGGCGAAGTCAGCGAAGGGCAACGGTGCGATCGCGGCCGCGACCGTCGCGCTCAGCGATGACCTGCGTGCGGCGTCGTTCGAACGAATGCAGGGCGACGTAGACATCTCGAACGTCCATTTGACGCTGCACGTCGCGCGCGCGCACGTGCGGGGGCTGCCCGGCTGGGGCAGACCGCGAAGTCACTCCTTCGGCGCACGATTGGGCTTGCTCGGCACGAGCGCGTTCGCGACGGCGCTGCTGGTCATCATGCTCGGCGCGCGACTCGCGTGGCTCGGTCGCTTGGGGCGCCCGTTCGTCGGTGTTTGCGCGTCGCTCGCGCTCTGGCTGATGGTTCGACAGATCGATCGCTCGGAGTACGGTCTCGTTCGCTATCTACTTCTGCCGTGCGCGGGGCTGGTGGCGGCCGGCCTTTCCGCGTCGGTTTGGGCCGTGGGACGCCGGCTGATTGCCCTACGTCGAGCCGAGTGGTAGTGAGCGCCCGTCCGGAAACGCGAAATTTGGCGATGCAATCCAGCGTGCGCACCGTTGACAGCACGAGCTCCGAGCCCGAGGGCACGCGGGTGCTCTCCGCATTGCTCGAGCTCGGCAAGCCCGGGGTAGCCGGCTTGGTGATGGTGACGATGCTGTGCGGAGCGCTGGTTGCGCCCGGCCCGCGCAGTATCACCCACCTGCTCGTGGCCATGTTCGGTACCGCGCTGGCCGTCGCGTCGGCGAACGCCTTCAACATGTATCTCGAGCGGGACTCCGACGCGCTGATGCGTCGCACCGCGGGGCGTCCGCTGCCCAGTGGTCGGCTCGCGCCGGAGGCGGCGCTCTGGTTCGCCTTCAGCACCGGCGCCGTGGGCTTGGCCGTGCTCGCTCTGTTCACGAACGCGGCGACGACCGGCCTGACCACGCTCGCTTTGGCCAGCTACGTGCTCGCGTACACGCCGCTCAAGCGCACGACGAGCTACGCGCTGCACGTCGGCGCCATTCCCGGTGCGCTGCCGCCGTTGATCGGCTGGGCCAGCGTGACCGGTTCGCTCGCTCCACGCGCGTGGCCGCTATTTGCCATTTTGCTGGTTTGGCAGCTGCCGCACTTTTTGGCGATCGCGACCTTCCGTCGTGAAGAGTACGCGCGCGCGGGCCTAGTCGTGCTGCCGAACGTGAGCGGCGCGCGCGCGACTCGCCGCGCGATAGTGCTCTACTCCGTGCTGCTCTTGCTGGCGAGCCTGTCGCCCGTCGCGCTCGGCATGGCGCACGTTGCCTACGCGCTCGTCGCGCTCGCCTTCGGCGGTTGGTTTCTGGGTTACGCGGCCTTCGGCAACGTCGCGCCGACGCCCGAGCGCTGGGCCAAGCGCTTGTTCTTGGCGTCCATGCCGTACCTGGTGATCGTGTTCGCCGCCGTCGTCATCAGCGCGATGTGATTGAACCGCGAAGCCGCGAAGCTCAGAGCGGCTGATTGGGGCTGCGCACTGAGTGAGTAAACCGCGGTTGCCGTGACGACCCACGTCGAACTCCGGGTACCCAAAAATCTTCTTCGCGCCTTCGCGTCTTCGCGGTTCCCGTGATGGGCCGTTAGCGCGCGCGTCGCGACGAACTCACCGGCGTTTGCTGCCCGCTCGTCGGGTTGAGCCGACTGCGTGGTGGCTCCAATTGATCGCCGGCCAAGAGCTCGATGAGCGGGCCACTGCCTTCGGTCTTGCGCACGATCTGGCCGATGCCGCGCGCGCGTACCAGTAGCGCCGTGTTGCTCGAGCCAGTGAAGAAGATCGCGCTGCTCGCCGTGCCATGCGCGATGAGCTCCGCGCTCAGATCGACGCCGTTTCCGTCGGGCAGGTCGATGTCCATCACGGCGCAGTCGAAGCGGCCGCGCTCTGCTCGCGCCGCCGCGCAGCTGCGCACCAGGCTCACCGCGAACCCGTGGCGAGTCATGGCGCGCTCCACGGCCCGCCCGACCGTAGGGTCATCCTCCACTAACAGAATCGATTTCAGGCCAGCCAAATCCGCTCCCGAGTTCGATGCACGACCGGCTCAAAAAGTATCATTTTTTTTGCGGCCGACAAATTGGCAGTGTGACGAGCGGGCGATTGGGAGCTTCGGGTGGTGACACTCGACAATTCTTCGGATTCGCCTCCGCGACTCGGATTCTCCTCTGCCGCCCCGTCCCTTCGACGTGTCGCTTTCGCGCCCACCCAACTCCCGCTGTCATGCAATCGCATCGAATTGCTCGCGCGTCATCCAATTAGCACCCACGCGTGGTCGACTTCAAGTCCGGGCCGCGCGCGAACAATCACGCTCTGTGGGCAACTCGTTGCGCCACCGTTACCTTCGCTTTTCAGCTCGCGCCTCTAGCGAACAGAGCTCGCGTCTTTCATCAAGCTTGCGGGTGTGGGACCGTGTCCCAGCCGGGCTCGAAGCTCGGGCAGAGTAAGGCGGCGAGCACCAACCACAGCGCGGGCAAGGGCATATCTGGGCTGCCGAGCGACAATAGGCAAAGTGCCATGACGATGCCGCTTCGCGCGCGCGGAGAGCGCTGGCTGAGCGCCAGAATGGCCAGCAAGGGTGTGGAGAGTAGGATGGTGAAGCGCAAGAGTTCCGGCAGCATGGGCAAGGGTGCCCGTGACAATTGAGTGAGCGTGCGCAGGGTGAGCACGCTGAAAGCGCCGGCGCCTGGCGCGGCGCCGTGTCGCGCAAAGACGGCTAGCGTCAGCGATACGGCGAGCACGGAGGCCGCACCGAGCGCGAGCGTAAGCGGATTTTTGCGGCTCAGGTAGAGACCGGTGAGCACGAGCGCCGCGACGTCGACCAGCACGGCCACGGTCGCCAGCGCGCTGGACCAGTGGAACGCCGTGGGGCTCATGACCTCCACGGCCCGCATTGCAAATTCACGCGCAGCCAAGTGCAACAGCGCCGAGCCACTCGCGAGCGCGAGCACGAGCCCGCTTGCTCGGCGCGAAGCGTCCGCGAGGGCGCTCACCGTCGCGGTCGTTGCCGTCGCGATGCCGGCGAGCGCGAGCGCGCGACATAGCTCAGCCTGGAGGGGGCGCGCCCAAGCCGCCATCACCAGCGCCACCACGATCGCGCTCGCGGGCAGGCCGATCAAGCGCAAGCCGAGCTGCAGGTGGCGGCTCCTGAGCGCGCTGACCGCGAGCTGGCAAGTGGCGGCTATGCCGCCGGCCGCCGCGAGCTGGCTGAGCAGCGCGGAGCCTCGATCCGTGATCAGGATGAAGTGCTCCATGCCCACACTGAGTCCTGGGATTGCCGGTGCGATGCCCCGGCTCAGTACGGTCGCCGCGAGCGCGATGCCGGCGAGTGCACGCACGGACACGGACGGAGTTTCGTCGGAGGCGAGAGAGGGCAAGCCGTGTTTACTCAGTTCTTGGCGAGCTGTCCGCGCGTCGGGAGCTCGAGGCTGCCGTGTCGTTGCTCCTCCGACGGCGCTTCTCGAGGATCGGGCGGTGGCGCGCTCGGCGGTGGCACCGCGGGCGGCGCCGCTTTCGGCGGGCTGTTCAGGATGAACGGGTGAGCGAAGGCGGTGCCACACGCATAAGCGTTGCGATGAAATTCCCAGTGGAACCAGACGTGGCCGTCTTGCGACACGATCTCGTGCGGCGGCGGGCCGAACGGCGATGCTTGGCTGATCGCTTCGAGCGCATTGACGTCGAAGGCGGTCACGCCGCTCGCGCGGACGACACCCATGCGCCAGATCTTTCCGGAGTCCTCGTCCAGTCCCATCTCGATCACCGTTAGCAGCTCTGGGTTACTGAGCGGGTTCGTAGCGGGTAGCTGGTCGAGGGCCGCCAAGTAGCGATCGGCGAAGATCGGATGAATGCGATCGTGGACCTGGTTCAAGTAGCTCGCGAACGGCGACGCCGCCGTATTGAGCGCGGTCTGGTTGCCCGGCTTCACGCTCGGCACGTAGTTTTCGATCGCGCTCCGCCAGCGCTCCATGCTGACCGCGTGCCAGGAGCCGCGGTGAGCGCTCTTGCGCCGCTCGCCGTCGATCAGCTTCTCCTTCAGCAGCTGATCGTGGCCAATCGCGGCGACCGCGATCGTCGGATCGACGTTCAGGTTGATGCCGGTCGCGGTCGTGCCGGCCGAGCCGTAGCCGAGCAGCGCGGAGCCCGTGCTGCGGCGCTTGGGCAGCGGGTGCTCCTGGCGCGCCTTGCGCTCCGCTT
>DASYCR010000637.1:0-4200 GCA_036500095.1 Polyangiaceae bacterium | reverse complement strand
AACCGTGCGCGCGTTTTTTCGCGCGGTCCTGCGCGAGTCGCCCGATGAGCTCGACACGTTATTTTCCGCGCAGGCATTCAGCGGCGCGGGCGGGAATCGCCAACCGGCGCGCTCGTTCTGGCGATCACGCCTGAATCAACTCGACTACACCGAGCTGTCGAGCTCGCTGGTCTATCACGACACGGAACTCGAGCTCTATCGAGCGTCCGAGCTCGCCCACCTGCCAACGAGCCGCAAGTTGCCCTTCAACCTCGCGGAGGACGAGCTAGCCATCCGCGTCCACGTCGCGCAAAACTCGACGCGCACGACGAGACTCTTTGGCGATGAGCTCGTCTTCCGTCTGCACGCCGTGGGCGAACGCTTCGAAATCGCGGAAATTTGGGAAGACTTCCGGCTCTCCTGAGCCCGCCCCGGCTACCCCCTCACATCCCAGAGAGAATGCGGAAACCGTCGCCCTCGCGCATGAGCTCGAGCCGGTTGTCCGCGACGCGGTGACGCCACAGGTCCCCGTGCGGCGTCGGAACTTTGTAACTGGCGCTGTACGTGTAGTCGACGAGGACGGTGTTCTTGCGACCCTCGGACACGTTGCGGTAGTGGATCTCGTAGCGAATGGCCAGTGTCTGGCTGAAGGGTCCCTCGAGATAGGCCTGCAGACCCGCGTAGTCGAGGTCGTCGCTGGCGTCGACGTTGCCGCCGTCTTCGTAGTAGCTCGGCGCAGCCATCTTCAGGAGCTTCGCCGTGTTGCGCTGCTCTACCGCGTGCCGATAGCCCTCGCAATAGTCGATGACGGAGCGATTGAGCTGCGTATCGTCAACCTCCGTATTCGGGATGTATTGATGCGAGCAACCGAGCGCCGTCGCTCCACACAGGAATAGGCCGCAGGCTGCGACACGCGATGCGAGGGAGGACACGATTCTTTTCAAGACCGGAGCTAAACGCTGGCCGGGGGCCGGCTCATTCCCGGCGACAGTGCCAAAGTCCCGCACCCTGCGCAACAAGCCTTAAATGGTCGCGGATTTGCGCCATTTTAGGCGAGCCCAGCGAGCAGCGCACCCTTCAGCAGCGGCCAGCCCGCAGGCGCCCGCTCGTCTTCGGCCGGAGCGTTGGAAAGTCGCGCCAGGAGCAGCTCCGAGTCGAGTGGCACACCCACTTGCCCGGTATCGAGGAGCACGGCCAACGCGCCCGCTTCGGGACAGGGCAGTTCCGCCGCGAGCCAGATGTCTCGAACCACGGCGCCCACGGCTTCGGCGGCCACCACGAGTACGGCGTCGGCGTCTGCGGACTCGAGCAACTCCACCCCCGTGAGCAGCGCCTCGATGGCGGCAAGCGAGCCGGAGCCGACGCCGAATGACGGCCCGTGCAGATCGAAAGCGATCGTCGCCCTGCCCGCCGGTAGATTGGGTGAAGTCGCCGGGAAGCGCCGGGGTTCGACGCCCCGGGGACCTCTGGCGCGCAGGCGCTCGGCAAATGTTTCGTCGGCTTCCAACGTCGCGGATGTCGTACCCACAATCACGCCGGTGCTCGCGTGGGGCAACTCAGCGTGCTTCGCAAGCACGCTCGCGATCGCCGTAAGCGTCAGCGCCGACAGCTCATCGAGCCGCTCGAGCTCTAGCGCGGAGAGCCGTGAGAACCGCGCGATCAACGTCGGATCCGCGCGCACACACACCTCACCGATCGCGCGAGCGCGAACGCGTCGTCGCGGCGTCGGTTCACGATGCCCGCTTGGTTTGCGCGAGCTCGCGACCAGCGCCGCGTTGGAGCCGCCGAATGCCGTGGCCAGCTTGAGCACGTGCGACACCTTGCCGGAGGTGTTCGTGAGCGAGAGGCACGCCGTGAGCTCTGGTTCGAGCTCGCCGTCCACCGGGTGCCCCGGCAAGATGTCGCGCTCAGCCGCTTCGAGCGCCGCCAATATTTCGAGCGCACCGGCCGCGCCGAGCGTGTGCCCAACCACGCCCTTGAAGGCATGAACCCAGGTTCGCTGCGCGTTCTGGCCAAGCACCGTCGTGATCGCGCGTGCCTCTGCGCTGTCGTTGAACGGCGTGGCCGTGCCGTGAGCGCTGACTAGGTCGATCGCTGCTGCATCGACTCCCGCGTCGTCGAGCGCTCGGCGCGCGGCCTGCGCGAGGCCCGAGCCCGTACGGTCGGGCGCGGTGATGTGCACCGCGTCGGAGCTCATGCCAAAGCCGTCGATGTAGCCGCGAGCCGGCACGTCTTCGGCGCGAGTCAGGGCGAGCAACGCCGCGCCTTCCCCCAGCGCAAGACCCGATCGATCACGCCGAAACGGTCGCGGAGCGCCAGCTGTGGTGGCACCCAGCGCCTCGAACCCGGCGGCGACGAGCGGCGCGAGCGCGTCGTAACCGCCGGCGATCACGAGCTCACAGCCGCCGCTCTGCAACCAACGACAGCCAAGACCAATCGCTATGGTCGACGACGCGCACGCCGCAAGCACTTGTAAGGTCCGGATCGGCGCGATCGCAAGTGCCTCCAGCGCGCTGAGCGGCGCAAAATATGCGCTCGCACGCGCCAGCGCGGGCGACATATCTCGCCCTGCCGCTCGCTCCGCGAGCGCTCGCTCGAGGCTCGCCATGCCGCCCGACGAGGTGCCGAGCACCACCCCGACGCGCTTGCCTCGCCAGCCCGGCAGCCGCTGATCGAGATCTGCCGAGAGCTCGCGCAGTGCCACGAACAGGAATTCGTAGGCCGGATCCCATTCGGCGTGCTCGCGCCGAGCGCGAGCGACGAAGGGTTTGGCGAATCCGGCAGCGCTGAGCTCGCTATCAGCGCGCACGCACGACTCCGGCCGCTCACCGAGGCCGCCGAGCGCGAACGCTCGCGCCCCCCGCCCGAGCGGAGAGATGGCCCCGCGGGCGACAATCGCGATCGATCTCATGCCGGGGCTCCGGGCGCGGCACGCACGTCCATGGCCGCCAGCCTGGTCAGGTAGAACGAGTCACCACACAGCCGAATCAGGAGAGCCTCGTCGATCTCCCGTTGTGCGATGCGGGCCGCGGCGACCGCGAGCGCCATTGCACCAAACGCCTCGTGGTAGCCAAGAGCTCGAGTGAGATCGACACGAGTGACATCGGCCCAGGTCGATTGCGCGAGTTCGTCCAACATAGCTCGCTCCTGTAACGAACAGAATACGGCTGCGCGCTCCGCGCGGGCGGGAGCCGACACCGCGCACAGCCGAGCGCCCCCTACTCCGTGACTCGCGACATGCTCCGCGATCCTTGCGAGAGGAAGCCGGCCGGCGCCGAGGGCACTCGCCTCGTCTTCGAGTAGAACGAAACCGCCTCCCTCGCTGCGTGGTAGCTCGCTGCTCGGAGCCAACAACTCGTCGACGATCGAGTCGAACGCCTCGACTCCGCCGGCAATACAAGCGCGATCGCGAGCCAAGGCAAGCACGGATAAAGCCACGGAAAGAGCCGCCTCGCCGCCCGCGTCCCCTTCACTCACCGTCAAACACGGTCCCCGCAAGCCCACGTACAAAGATGCATTGCCAGACGCGCTCGAGGCCAGCAACTGCGGGAACTCCGCCGGGCCGGCAAGCCGTGGTCCTCCAGCAAACACGCGCCGAATAAAGCGGACCGAACGTTCGACATCACCATAGGCGCTGCTCAGGACGAGCCCGCTCGAACCACGAGGAGCCTGATCTGCTTGGAGCAGTGCCTCGATACCTACACAGGCCAACGCCGAGGCTCGCCCAAACCGTCGCGAACGATCGGGATTGAGCGCGGACAACGGATCGAGAGCAAGTTGTTTGGCGGGAGCGCCAGTCTCCGGCGCGGGCTCGCGAGCGAGAGCGTTCACGCTCACGAGCCGTTCTGGCCCGACCACGACTGCCGCGCTGATCACAGGGTTAGGCCGGCCGGGCGCGGCGCACTGGCGCGCCGCGGCGTCCGGCGACTCGAACGCCAGCACCGCACAGCTCCCTCCAAACCCGAAGGAATTCGAAAGCGCGGCCCGCAGCTTCGTCTGCTTGGCTGGGCCGAGCGCGTGGCGTAACGAGCGAGCCTCGGGCGCTTCGAGTCCGACTGCCGGCAACACCACGCCCGCTTCGAGCGCGAGCACCGTGAGCGCAGCCTCGATCGCGCCGGCAGCGCCCAGGGTATGTCCCAGTTGCGCCTTGCAAGAGGAGACCCAGATTCGTTCGCACTCGCGACCGAGCGCGCGCTCCAAGGCGCGCGCTTCCATGGCGTC
>DASYCR010000636.1:0-4901 GCA_036500095.1 Polyangiaceae bacterium | reverse complement strand
CACGACCACGATGGCTTCGCTCAAGAAGGCGCCGGCCGCAGATTTCGACCGGGCCTATATCGACGCGCAAGTCGACGGCCATCGGAAAGTCCTGAACACGCTCCAGAAAGAACTACTGCCCGACGCGAACAACGCCGACCTCAAAGCCTACCTAGAGAAGATCCAGCCCACGGTCGAGAAGCATTTGAAAGCTGCCGAGGCGCTCCAGCTCTCCTTCGAGAAAAAGGCGACCGCCAACGCGGAGAGCAAGTCGATCATCAAGAACCCGCCGAACAAGTAGAACACAACCATTGCCAGTCGCGCGAATCGTCGGCCCGGAACGTGCTTCTGCTAGTGCCTCGTGAGCGGAAGGCCCGAGGCTAAGCGCGACTGGTACAAGGATGCGATCATCTACGAGCTGCACGTGCGCTCGTTCTCGGACGCCAACGCGGACGGCTGCGGCGACTTCGCGGGGTTGCGACAAAAGCTCGATTATTTAGCGGACCTGGGCGTCACCGCGCTCTGGCTACTGCCCTTCTATCCGTCGCCGTTACGTGACGGCGGCTACGACATCGCGGACTATTACGGCGTTCATCCGAGCTACGGCAGCCTCGAAGAGTTCAAGCAATTTCTGGCTGAGGCGCACGCACGTGGCCTGTACGTGATCACCGAGCTCGTGATCAATCATACCTCCAGCGACCATCCGTGGTTTCAGCGCGCGCGTACCAGCGAGCCGGGGTCGCCGGCGCGTGACTTCTATGTGTGGAGCGAGCGCCCGGACCGCTATCAGGACGCACGCATCATCTTCAAGGACTTTGAGGTCTCGAACTGGACTTGGGATCCGATCGCGCAGAGCTACTTCTGGCATCGCTTTTACAGTCACCAACCGGACTTGAACTTCGACAATCCGGCGGTTCAGACGGCCATCATGCAAGTGCTCGACTTCTGGCTGGGGCTCGGTGTCGACGGACTGCGGCTCGACGCGGTGCCGTACTTGTTCGAGCGGGAGGGCACGAACTCCGAGAATTTGCCGGAGACGCACGCCTTTTTGCGCGCGCTCCGCGCGCACGTCGACGCGCATTTCGAAAATCGCATGCTGCTCGCGGAGGCCAATCAGTGGCCGCTCGACGCGGCCGCATACTTCGGCAACGGCGACGAATGCCACATGAATTTTCACTTTCCCTTGATGCCGCGGCTGTTCATGGCGCTCGACGGCGAGGACGCTTTCCCGGTGATCGACATCCTGCATCAGACGCCGATGATCCCCGAGAGCTGCCAGTGGGCGACGTTCTTGCGCAATCACGACGAGCTCACGCTGGAGATGGTCACCGACGAGGACCGCGACTACATGTACCGCGTGTACGCGCTCGATGAGCGGGCGCGCATCAACCTGGGCATTCGCCGCCGGCTGTTCCCGCTGCTCCGAGAACGTCGCCGCGTGGAGCTGCTGACGGGCCTGCTGTTCACGCTGCCGGGTACGCCCGTCCTCTATTACGGCGACGAGATCGGCATGGGCGACAATATTTACCTCGGTGACCGCGACGGCGTGCGCACGCCGATGCAATGGAGCTCGCAGCGCAACGCGGGTTTCTCGGACGCGAGCCCGCAGCGCCTATTTTTGCCGCTGATCACCGAGCCCGAGTACCACTTTCAAGCGATCAACGTGGAGGTGCAGCAGCAGAATCCGAGCTCGCTGCTCTGGTGGACGAAGCAGCTGATCGCGCTCCGCAAGCTGCACCCGGTCTTCGGCCGAGGCACGCTCGAGTTTCTGACGCCGGCCAACAACAAGGTGCTCGCCTTCATTCGCGCAGACGGCGCGGAAAGCGTGCTCGTCGTGGCCAACTTGTCGCGCTTCGCGCAGGCGACCGAGCTCGATCTGGCCCAATACCAGGGGCACGTACCGATCGAGCTGCGCGGGCGCAGCCGCTTTCCGGAGATCGGCGCGGACCCTTACCGCCTCACACTCGGTCCGCACGATCTGCTACTGCTCGATCTTGCTTCGAGCGAACGTGCGAGCATGCCGACGACGCCCCTTTCCGTGCACGGCTCCTGGCGCAACCTGACGGGGTCGACGCGCCACGAACTGGCGAATCGACTCTACCTCTATGCCCGTGAGCATCGCTGGTATCGCAGCAAGGCGGCCACCGTCAGCGCGGTGACGATTGACGACTTCGTCCCGCTCGACGCGGGCTCGGCGTGCGGAGTGGTCTTGCTCGGTGTCGAGCATCCGAACCAGAAGCGCGAAACGTATTTGATACCGCTCCATTTCGAGCCCGACGGTGCGGCGGCAGAGCCCGCGAGCAAGCGCGCTTCGCCCATCGCGCAGCTGGCGATCCTGGAGCCGGCTCCGGGAGAGGCCGCCCAGGGAACACTGGAAGATGCCGTGCAGAGCCGGCAGTTCGGCTACGCGCTGCTCGAAGCATTTCGCAGCGGGGCTGCCATCGAGAGCGGTCGCAGCGTCCTACACGCACAGGTTTTCGACGGGCTGGCCGCGCGCCTGCGCGAGCCCCTCGAACCGCGCGTGGCGTCCTTCGAGCAATCGAATTCGATGCTGCTCTTCGGCTCGTCCTTGATCTTGAAGCTGTTGCGCGTGCTCGAAGAGGGCGAGAGCGTGGAGCTCGAGCTGGCGCGGTTTTTGGAAAAGACTTCACTGCCTCGTCCGCCGCCCCGCGCGGTCGGCGCGCTCGTGCTCGAAACGCGGGGTAAGTCGGTCGTGATCGGCCTGCTTCATGAATACATCGACAATCGCGGCAGCGCCTGGACGCTCGCCCTCGATACGCTCAGCAGCTGCTTCGAGCGCGCGCTGACGCTGCAGCCATTCCCTGATGCGATTGCGCCGCCGTCCAATCGGCTCTTCCCGCGCGCTGTGCCGGCGGCGATCAGCGAGCTGTGTAGCCCATTTTTCACGCAAATGACGCTGCTCGCGCAACGTACGGCGGAGCTTCACTTGGCCCTCGCGAGCTCGCGAGACGATCCGGCCTTCTGCCCCGAGCCAATCGAGCACATGCATCAGCACTCGCTCTACCAAACAGCGCACGCGTCGCTCGCGCGGCTGTGCGGCGAGCTGAGGTATCGCTCAGGATCGTTCGAGCCCGGGCTGCTCGAACGGATAAGGACCGTGCTCGCCGCGCAGTCCGTGATCGACGCGCGCCTGCGGCGAATCGTCGACTTGAAGATCAGCGCGACGCGCATCCGCTGTCACGGCGACTATCACCTGGGCCAAGTCCTATTTACGGGTGACGATTTCGCGATCATCGATTTCGAGGGCGAACCGGGGCGCCCGCTCCGCGATCGGCGCTACAAGCGGAGTCCCTTTCGCGATCTGGCCTCGATGCTGCGCTCGTTCGACTACGCGGCGGAGACCGCGCTCGGCTCCGATCGCGTACGCGCCGAGGATAGACCGCGGCTTTTGCCGTTGGCCGCTGCGCTGTCCGGCTGGCTTTCGGTCGCGTTCGTGCGGCAGTATCTCGAGACGGCGGGCTCCGCGTCGTTCGTTCCGCGCTCGCCCGACGAAACGCGCCTCTTGCTCGATTTCTTCGAGCTCGAAAAGGTCATCTATGAGCTCAGCTACGAGCTCAACAGCCGGCCGGATTGGCTGCACGTACCGCTCAACGGCTTGTTGCGGATGCTCGCCGCGAACCCCGACGCGGCCTGACGCTCGCGTGCGTGCGATGTTCCCGCGACGCGCGAGCCTCGCTTTCAATCTCCGCTGCGCGCAACTCGCCGACATGCCGTTCCGGATCGAGCCATGGATCCTGAGTACCTGCGCGTCGCGACGCGAGCCAGGCTCGGATTTTGGTGAGAGTTCTCATGGGTAGGGTGGAAAGCAACGCGCGTGCCGGGTGCGAGGCGCCTGTGCCGGGTCCCCTCGCGCTCGGCCCAAGCACTCCCTCGCTCACGACCCTCAGCTCTGCCATTCGCTCCTTCTCGTCGCAGCGACACGCTCTCTAGTCCCGCAGCAGCACCGCTACCGGAAAATCTGCGAAGACTTCGGAAAGGCGCAGCGCTTTGTCGGGTACGAGCTCAGCGCCCGTGAAAATGTTGCGATAGCGATCATTGAGCTTTGCACCCGTAACGCGCGCGTCGCCCCAACACCCGCCAAGCGCCCAACGCTGCCGACCGCGCGCGATCCGAAACGGAAAGCGCGGGACCACGCAGACGAGCTCGTTGTGGCCGCCGCGCGCGAACGCTATCGCGCAATCGCCTGCGTCGAGGCCCGTGTACGCAGCGCGAAACAAGCGCGGTTTGCTCGCGCGCAAAGCGAGCAGCTCGTGCAGAACGAACAATTTGACGTCACCGCCCGCGAATTGCGCGAGCAGCTCGCGCAACAGCTGGGCGCGATCGGTCGCGGCTTTGATGCGCGCGAGACGCCGATTTAGATCGGAAAAATCGACCGGTCGGCGGTTGTCGGGATCAACCAGGACCTGGTGCCATAGCTCCGAGCCCTGGTAGGTGTCGGGCACGCCGGGCGAACACATCTTGAGCGCCAATTGCGCGAGCGCAATCGTGGCAGCCGGCCGATCCAGGCGCGCGCAGAAGCGCCGCAGGATGCTGACGAACGCCGGGTCCGCCAAGCTGCCGCGCACGAAAGCGCAGACTCCGCGTTCGTATTCTTCGTCCGGATTGAGCCAGGACGTGCGGAGCTTGGCTTCGCGGCAAGCCTTGACCATGTACGCTTGCAGGCGCTCGCTGAGGGGCTCTGGTTGCACCCGCTCAGCGCCGAACGGAAATATCCCGATCAGCGCCTGGTAGTACAGGTATTCGTCGACGCGTGAGGGAGTCACTTCGTGATCCTTCGTGACGCGATGAGCTGCCGCCGTGCGGCCGAGAGCGAGCAGCGTGCGCCGCCAGGTGCTCGGCATCTGCGAGAGCACGGTGATGCGCGCGCGGGTATCCTCGCCGCGCTTCGTGTCGTGCGTCGA
>DASYCR010000635.1:0-2479 GCA_036500095.1 Polyangiaceae bacterium | reverse complement strand
CTCGCGAGAGCGACGCTAACGAGAGCCAAAACCGTGAAGGAACGTACGGCAGAAGACATGGTGCGGCGAGCAGGCCGTGGCTTAATGCGCGAGGCCCCCATTTCGATCTCGACATGGCGCGCCGCGGTCGTCCGCGCACGGCGACCTACATGCTCACGCGCTCACGCACCCAGGCGTCGCGTCACCGAGCCCGCGCGCGCCGCGCTACTCCGAAGGATCCGTCTCGTCCGGCGCGGCCGCGATGTTCAGGTGCTTGGTTTTCGGATCGAGTGACACCTTCAAGCGAAACTGAGACGACTTGCCGTCACCGTTCAAGTCGCCGCGCGCGATGATCTCCGCGGAGTTGCCGTCCTTCGCGGCCACCACTTCGTATTGATAATATTGTGGGTGGCTCAGCGAGAAGTGGATCGCGTCCCAAGCCGCCCAATCGCTGGCAGAGCTCTGATACTTCACGCCGCGCGGAATAGCGGCGGGCACCGCGGGCAACGACGCGAGCTTCTTCTTGGGGTTTGATTTGGCAAGCGGGCTCGGCTCGTCGAGTGCCGTCGCGTAGCTCTTGGCGATCGCGCCAACCACCGTGCGCGCCTCGGCCATCTTGGACTGCTGCAAATATTTCTTGGCGCCGTTGATGGCGAACGCGGCCATCGTGCCGAGTTGGCTGGCTTGCTCCGCCGTGCTGCCGTGCACCTCGAACGTGCCGGTCAGGCGCTGCCCGTCGCGCTTCAAGGTCACCGCGTCGAGCGGGTTCTCGCCGGGTGTCGTGCTGCCCACCGCCATGTTCGCCGCGACCTTGATGCCTGCAAACTGTTCCTCGAAGGTCTTCGCGAGCTCTTCGCTCGGGACCGCGGTCTCGAATTCGATGCGAAAGCGCTGTGAGTCCACGCTGAGCACGTTGTGTCCGGTGAGCTGCTGATCCTTGAGCGCGAGGTTGAACGCTGCGTGCTGATCGGCGTGCAGTTCGAGCCCATGAGGCCAGTTGGCGCCTTGCGCGCTGAGCGCGGCTTCGACCATCAGCTTGTCTCCGATCAACGCGACGCCGGGCTCGACCACCACGACGCCCTCGTCCATTGCGTACGCCTCGTTGGCGCCGTCCACCTTGATCCGATCGACCGGAAAGAGCACACCGATGCAGGTGCTGCGCGCCGCACGCATGCCGTCCTCCGAGAGACCGACCAACGCGACCGCCGCGCGGCCATGCGCGGCCACCGCGATTTCACGCGTGCCGGCGACCAGCGCGTCCACGCAGTTTTTTTGTTTGCCGCGCAGCGTGTCACCCGCAACGTTGATGACCGCGGGCACGAGCGTCTCGAACAGCTCCGTGTGGAGCAATGAATCGAGATCGCCGTAGAGCGCGAACTCCGGCTCCGCCCCGAAAGCCCAATAGCGCCGCAGATCGCTCGACGCCTCGCGCACTGCGTCCGCGGGTTTCGCGGCGGCGCTCGGCGCAGGTTCGGGTCTTGCGTTCGCAACGGGCGCCGCGGGCGCTGCGCCGCAGCCAAGAATCAAGCAGCAACATCCAAGACCCAAGACGGCCCTTTGCATGGCGAAGAGCTTACACCAAGCACCGGTCGCCTGAGCGGCGCGCTCCCTACTGATGATTGGGGCGAGTTGCTCTGACGTTTCCGACGATTTCCTGGGGGCGTGCGTCGGCTGATCCGCTCACGCCCGTCGAGTGCGGCGAGCTATTGTCATCGCGATGACGAACGGGCCGCGAGCTGAGTCTCTGGCGCACAACCGCGCTGGATCCGACCAGCGCTCGGGATCTTGGCTGCTGTTCGTGTTGGGGCTTCTGTTTTGGATTCCGTCCGAGTTCCAGATTCTGAGCCATCTACTGGCTCCGGGTTGGCGCGCGCACGCCGCGTCCAGCTGGCAGAAAACGAGCTGCACAATCTTGCAGGCGAGCGCCGTGTTGCACCCGCAGCGAGCCGGCGGGCATGATTTCACGTCATCGCGGCTCGAGCTTCACTATCGATATTCGGCGCGGGGTCGTGCCTATGACGGTGAGCGCTTCGATTTCAACGAGGGTTCGCAGGATGGATCCGGCGCGCAACGGATCGTCGAACAGCTACCGATCGGGGGCACGGTCGACTGTTACTACGATCCGGACTCTCCCGACCGCTCGAGCTTGCGGCGCAGCGCATGGGCCGGATGGGGGTCCGCGCTAGCCATGCTGACGCTGGCAATCGCGTGCGAAGCGTTGCTGGTTTTCGGAGCCGTGCTGCACACCGGTAGACAAACGTGGCTTCGCGCCGCGTGTGTGTTCACTGCCATGGTGCTTGGCGGTGAGCTGTTCTTCGCCGCGGCGCTCGGCGTCAGCGCGGGTTGGCCTGGACTAGGCGTCCTCTCGACGGCGTTGCTATCGCTTGCGCAGGGCGTGCTGGTGGTGTGGCTGGTTCGGCGCTGATATGTTGGCGCCGTGAAAACGGTGCGCTTGGAGGCGGTCTGATGAGCCACAATCTCGGTGGGATCTCGCTGGCTG
>DASYCR010000634.1:0-2333 GCA_036500095.1 Polyangiaceae bacterium | reverse complement strand
CTCAACTCATGGTCCGAGAGGACCTCGATACCTGCCGTCGCCGCGAGCGCGATCCTTACGGCCATTTCAACGTCGCCCTGACCGTGGGCCATCGCCGACAGTACGGCGAGTTCCGGCTCGGCCCTGGCGCGTTCAGGATCGACGACGATCGGCACTGCGTTCGGACCGAGCACGAGTGGTGTGAGGGACGCGCCGGGGCCGAGCTCGATGGACTCGGACGCCCAGCGCGCGATCTCTGCGCTGGCCGTGACGACGAGCACGATTGCTGGACATTCGAAACGCGCGCGCAGTCCAGCGACGTAGACAGGCCACGTGAAGCGTTTGCGTTCGTCGCGCGCGAGTTGCACTTCGACGACGATCGCGAAGACGGGCTCACCGTTGACGAGCAACACGACGAGATCGGCGCGGTACTCTGCGGGTACGACCTCGGTGAGGTCGGCGGATTCGATGCGGACGTCCGTGTACACGGGCAGCTCGACCCCGAGCGCCTCGCGCACGAGCTCCGGCGCCAACTCCGGACGATTTCTGAACAAGAGCAGCAGGGCTTCGTGCGGGAGAGAAGGCACGCGGGTGACGCTCAATCGGTCGCCGAGCGGGCGTAGTTGCGCCTCCGCTCGTCAATTGGCTGAGGAAGGCGTCCGCGTGGCCCAACGCCGTGACGCACTCTGTGCACGCGTGCTGCAGCGGGGCAGCCCTGAGAGATCCCTTCATTTCGAATGACCGCATGATTTTGTGTTGTTTGGATCTGGCTTCGCGCACAAGTTTGCTGCGCCGCGTGCTTTGAACTCGTGGGTACCTCTCGCCGGTCGAAGCTGTTTCAACGCTCATTTTTTGGGGGTCTGCGGGGCCCCGAGCGCCGCAGACGGCGAGCTGCTGGATTTCTGCCTAAAAAAAGAGGCGATACCTCAGGGGGCAGCCCCAAATCAAAGCTAGCGGCGCGCTGACTTCACTTGCTGCGCGGATCGAGCCGAATCGAGCGGGCGACGGTGATGGCGGTCATGTGCACGATGCTGTCGACGTTGGCGCCCTGTTGTAGGACGTTGACGGGTTTTTTCATGCCGAGCACGATGGGGCCGATCACGTCACCGCCGCCGATCACGCTGAGCAACTTGTAGGCGGCGTTGCCGGCGTCGAGGTTCGGGAAGATGAGCACGTTGGCGGCACCCTTGAGACGGCTGAAGGGGTAGGGGGCGCGCGCTTCTTCGTCGAGCGCGACGTTGGCTTGCATTTCGCCGTCGATCATCAGCTCGGGCATTTTGGCTTTGACGAGCGCTGTTGCCTTGGCGACTTTTTCGGACGCGGGGTGCGGCGCGTCGCCGAAATTCGAGAAGGAGAGCATCGCCACGCGCGGCTCGAGCCCGAGCTCGCTGACGGTTTCCGCGGCGAGCAGCGCGATTTCCGCCAGGGTTTCGGCGTCCGGTTCGATGTTGATCGTGGTGTCGGCCAGAAAGCGCACGCCGGACTTCGCGATCACCATGTACATGCCCGCCGCGCGGCGCACGCCCTCGCGCACCCCGATGATCTGCAGCGCGGGGCGGATGGTCGCGGGATAGTCCTGACGCACGCCGGCGACCAGGCCGTCCGCGTCGCCGAGTTCGACCATCATCAAGCCGAACGCGGTGCGCGAGCGTCGCAAATCCTTCGACGCGGAGTGACGCGTGGTGCCCTTGCGCTCGCGCTTTTGCCAATACGCGTCGACGTAGGCGTCGAAGCGATCGCTCTCGCGTGGGTCGAGCAGGGTCGCGCCCTCCAGGTGCAGGCCGAGCTTGCGCGCGTGCTCGCTGATGCGCTCGGGCGCGCCGAGCAGTACGGGTTCCGCGATGCCTTCTTCCAAAATGCGCTGGGCTGCACGCAAAATGTTGTCGCTTTCGCTTTCGGGAAAGACGATCCGGCGCGGGCTCTGCTTGGCGGCTTCGGTGATGTTCCAGAGCACGCGGCGCGTGGCGGAGATCGTGCGCAGTAGGCGCTCTTGGTAGTCATCGACGTCGATCGCGTCGCGCGCCACGCCGCTCGCCATGGCGGCCTGTGCCACCGCGGGCGCGACCCAATATAGTACGCGGTTGTCGAAGGGCTTCGGAATGATGTAGTCGCGACCGAAGCGCATGCGGCTCCGGCCGTAGGCGCGCAGCACCTGATCGGGCACGTCTTCCCGCGCGAGCCGCGCGATGGCCTCCGCGGCGGCGACCTTCATTTCCTCACTGACCGTGCAGGCGCGCACGTCGAGCGCGCCGCGGAAGATGTACGGAAAGCCGAGCACGTTGTTGACTTGGTTCGGGTAGTCGCTGCGACCCGTGGCGACGATCGCGTCGGCGCGCGCGGCGATCGCTTCTTCG
>DASYCR010000633.1:0-5709 GCA_036500095.1 Polyangiaceae bacterium | reverse complement strand
GCCATGAGCGAAGACGAATAGGGGACTAGGCATCAGAGGAGCAACGATCCAGTGTAGACCGCTGACACTGCTGCGCGTCACCCGTCCTTCGTGCGCGCCACGCCGAACCCGTCAAAAACCGAGGGCCAGCGTCAGAGCTGCCCGCTCAATGCGTCGATTGCCGTGGTCCCGGGGCAGTGGAGCGCGTGCAGACCGCGCAGCTCGATGTGCGCCGTGTCGGAGCCTGCGCCGGACGCGCGCGTGACGGTGGAGCTTGCGCTGCCGCACAATACGTCGGCGCCTAGGCTGCGCGGCGCGACCCAAATAGCGTCCGTGAGCGGGACCGGCGTGCCGACGGCGTTGTCCGTTTGCGTCGTCGTGAAGAAGAAGGAGCCGGCAAGGGGAGGCTCGCTCACCGTGAGATCACACTCCTCGGCCGAGCAGAACGGCGCCGAGCCGGCCAGGGACACGGCGTGACCCAGCGCGCTGCCGCTGATCTGCGAGGTCAGACCCATGAGCTCCAGGGTGAGCTGGTCGCCGCTCGCGTCATCGCCTTTGCAGACGCCGAGATCGGTGACGCCGGTCAGTGCGAAGGGTTGGGGTAGCTGGTTGTCGCTCGAATACGGTTCGGACGTGAACGTCCCGCCTGTCGCGCACAGCCAGTGCCCGTCGACCGGTCCACCCGTGTTGCCGGCTCGATAGAGCGCGTAGCTGACGGTCGCCACTTGGCCGTCCACGGCGATGCCCGTGCCCGCAAGAAAGAGCTCTGCGCCGTCCGCCGACTCTCCCGCGCGTGTCCAGCCCGCGTCTTGTTGAAACGTCGACGCGAAACTCTGCCCGATGCATTCGCCGAAGCACTGACCCGCGACGCTGCCTGCGACCTTGCCGCCGCCCTCGCATTGCGGCGTGATGCACAGACCCACGCCTTTGCCGCCGCCGCTCCCATCGCCACCGCCGCTCGCGCTCGTGACCGTGTTGCCCTGCTTCGAGCTGCTGCTGCAGCCCGAGAGCGCGCAGGCAGCGAGGCCTGCCATGAGGACGAGCCCACGTGCATCCCACATCATTTGGTCGAACGACTTGATCATTTTCCCGCTCCGCTCGTAACCGAACATAGGCGACTTTCTCGGCAGACTACCCTACACCCCGAGCTTGAAGAAGCTTCCCACGTCGAGTACCCCTTGACTGTAGCCTCCGCGCATCGATCGATAACCCCAACGAGCTCCCGGCCGCTATCCGAGCATTAAGCGATAACCCAAACCGAGCTCCGGGCAGCTCCCGCCGATTGCCAGCGGACGATCCCGAGCTCCCGGGAGCTCTTTCGGGTGATCGAGCGACCAATTCTTGGCGGCCGGCGGCTCTTGAGGGTTGCGAACCGATGATCCGGAGCTGCTGGGAGCTCTTTCGGGTGATCGGGCGATGTTTTCTTGCTGCCGGCTGCAATTTTGGCGCTTAGCTAGTGAGGGTGAGTTCAACCCAGTGCACGCACGAATGCGGAACGTACCGCAGCGTCCAAGTCTCGAACTTCCAAACGGATCGAGGCGGGTGGACACCATTGCCTGCCGCTCGTCGTCCGCGTGCTCGCGAGTCACTCGAAGCTCGTCACCACGCAGCGCCACGTGCCCGCGACGGGAGCTGATCTGCGCGACGCCATTTCCCGGCTTTGGGTAACTGGCGGGAAACAGCAGATCGTAAAGGCGTCTTAGGTCTCGAAACCGAAAAACAGAAAAGTGGTCGGGGCGGGCGGATTCGAACCGCCGACCCCTTGACCCCCAGTCAAGTGCGCTAACCAGGCTGCGCTACGCCCCGGACCGCCGTTCGCATCGGGGGTCCGACCGAAGGGCTCGCGGAACGTAGTCGTTTGCGCGCTGATTGCAACCACAATAGTCAGACCGGGACGTGCGTCTCGGTCCAGGGCCGGATCTAGGCCGAGTTTGGGCGTAAGAAATCAGGGCAGCGTGTCGGGGCCCACCGCCTCGACGGCGATGCGCTCGGCTTCGGAGAGCGGATAGTTGTAGATGCGAAATTCGTCGTAGGTGCCGTGCAGGTTCACGTCCTGCGGCCAGATCGAGCGGCCGAGCCACGCGGTGACGTCGTCGATGTCCGCGAGTGGATGAAGTGCGTTCGTACCGAGCAGTGTGCCGTTTACGTACAGTGCCATCGTGGCGTTCGTGCCGTCGAACACGACCGTGATGGGGACGTACTGGCCAGGGTCCGGAAACGGCGCGTTGCTGTCGACCGCGTCGCTGAAGGGCAGGGTCGAGTAGGAAACGGTGGGGCCCGTCCCGGGGCAACGCAGGGGCGTGCTGAAAAGCTCGGTGACGGCGTTGCCCTGCTGGTTTGGGCCGGTGTCGCTGCTACCGAACTCGAACAGGCGCTGCCAGCAGGGGCCGCCGGCCCAATCGAGCCAAGCGACGATTGTTGCGTCGGTCAGTCCGGAGATCAATCGGCTCGGTAAGCTCACATAGTCGTCGCTACCGTCTAGCGGCAAGTGACCGGCTCCGTCGAGCGTGGCGCCATTGATGATCATGCCGTTGGCGCCGCTGATTGAGTCGACGGCCTCGGTGCCCGTACCCGAGAAGCTGTAGCGATGAATGAGGCGCCTATCCGCGGGCGACCCATCCGGCGGGCCTGCTTCAGGCGGGCCTGCTTCAGGTGGCAGTGCGCCGTCTGCGCCGCCCGCCGCGTCGGGGGCGACTGGCGGGCGAGGTTGTTCGAGCAGGCTCACCACGGTTTCGTTGCTGCATCCGAGCGCGGCCAACGACAGGAGTCCAGACAGCCAGCGAACGTGGCGCATGTTCAAGGGCCGCGGCGCGCGCATGCGCTTCAGTCTAGTCCCGCTCTGCGGAGGACGCGAGCGACTTACTGCTCCGCGCTGACTCGCGCGAGGGCTCGCGCAGCTTCATGCGAGAGGGGTGAGCTCGGATATTCAGAGAGCAGCGTTTGCAAGAGAGTGCGCGCTTGCTCGAGGTTTCCGACTCGCTCGGAGGCGAGGGCCGACTGCAGCAGTTTGGTTTCTTCCGCCAAGGTGCCGTGCGCTGGGACGTCACGCGGCGGGCTACGCAACGCGACATGTGAAGACTTTACCGCTGGGCTCGGCTGATGCGTGACGTCGTCTGAGTTCTGGGTGACTTCGCTGGCCGGCGCGCTCGCCGCCGCGGGCGCGCCTTCGAGCGCAGAGCAGCCCCACGCGTCGCCAGCGTTGAGCGCGATTTCCCCGCTACCGTGGTAGACGATGACGACGCCCTGCGTGACGCGCACGCAGGTCTGGTTACCGCTGCTGAGGGTCGGATCGAAGCGCACGGAAAAAACCGTCCCGTGTACGACTACGCGTGCGTCGGGAGTGACCACCGAAAAACGCTCGCCGTCCGCCAAGTGCGGGACCCGACACGTCACTTCCCCGTGTCGCAAGTCCACGTGGTTCGAGCTCTTGTCACCGAGGATGCCAGCCACGGACAGCTGTGTGGCTTCGGCCAAGCTGAGGTCGAGGCCACTCGAGCCCTTGAACTCGGCAGGGCCACGCGTTGCCGTTTGGATTTCGCTTTCCCCGATGCCGACGGAATCCCCGGCGTGGAGCAGGCGGCCGTTAGCGCTCGCGGACGTGTCGCCTCCCAACAAGGTGAGGCGTGGCTCCGCCAAAATAGCCGCCTGAGCGAGCGACGGCGAAGCGGGCGCCGACAAATGCCGCACACCGAACCAAGCGCCTGCGGCCGCGGCGACGGACAGCGCTGCAGCGAGTCCGACGGACAGCGCCCGACGCTGCGCGCGGCGGTCGTACAGGCGCACGTTTTCTTGCTTCAACGACGCGACGACGCGCGCGCGCCGCAGCGACAGCCGCTCCACGTCCGCGACGCTGACGGGGCGATCACGCAGCGGCGCGAGTAGCTTTTTGACCTCGGCGGCTTCGTCGTTCATGACGGCCTCACGAGGCGCGCGCGCGCGCGGCGGAGCAGCTCTTTGCGACCACGCACTAGGCGCGACTGTGCAGCGGCGATTGAGACGCCCATGATCAGCGCGATCTCGGAGAGCTCGTGGCCGTGCACGTCGTGCAGGATGACGGTCTCGGCGTGCGCCGGATCCATGCGCGCCAAAATGGCGTGGAGCTCGGCGATCTCGGCGCGCGCCTCGAGTTGCCGTTCGAGGTTGCCCGATGAGATACGCGCGGCTTGCTCCTCCGCGCGCGAGCGATCTTCCCAAACCACGCCGCGCTCGCGCACCTTGGCGCGCAGGGCGTCGATGCCGACGTGTGCCGAGATGGCCGTGGCCCAAGTCGACAGGCTGCACGCCCCGGCGAAACGCCGCTCGGTGAGCGTGCGCACGATGCGCTCAAACACGATTTGCACGAGATCATCGTGATCCTCAGCGCTGATTTGCAGCACGCGACGGAGAGCGCGATCCACGACGGGGTGCAGGCGATCGTAGAGTTCCTCGGCGGCCCACTCTTCACAGGCGACGAGGCCGCGCACGATGTCCTCGTCCGAAACACGCTCGCCCGGCGGCACGCCGACGGCACCGCCCTGCAGAGCCCTCAAATGCTTGAGCTCGGCCATCGCTGGGTGGTTGATTATCGCACGCGGAGGCATGGGAGCGTCTCGGATTCAGTCAGTTGGTCGGGGAGGCTCCGGGAAATCAGTCACCTTAGATCGTAGCGGACCACAGAAATGAACCTCCACCCGAATGAGGGCAAGCTCTCGACCGTCTTGTCCGCGACCCGGATCACGACCGTCGGCCGCAGGACGGACGCTTCGAGCCCGGCCACGAGCGCCCAATTTGCCGTGAAATACCAGTCTCCGTCGAGCCCCCAGCCCGGCCCGACCCGAAAGCGCCGAGCGGATTCTGTGCGCGAGCCTTGGGTAGCCTCGATGGAAACGGATTCGAACACAGCCTCGGTGTGGAGTTCGAGGGCCGCCAGGCCTTCAGCGAGACCTACATGGGCGCCAAAGCCGAGCGAGCCGTCCAGCCATTGTAGACCTGGCGAGCCCGCGGGACGTGCGCCGTAGGATGCGGCGCCCAGCACGAACGCCCCGGGGTGGTTGAACGCCACTCCGAGTCGCAGCATGCCTCCCGCCTGCCAAGGTCCCCCCGACAGATCGTTGGCGAGCTCACCACCCGCCTCTGCACGGAGCCACGCGTTTTGCTCGGGCTTGGTCGGCGGTGGCGAGATAGGCGGCGGCGGCGCGACCGGAGGAACGATCGGTGCGGGCTCCGGTGACGGCCTTTGCGCGAGTACCAAGGCGGCCACGACGACCCCAGCGGACGCCCAGCGTTCGTCGGCGGAATCGAGCGTGGAGAAGCGCAGCGCGGTCGTCGCTACCGTCGGCCCGTTCGGATCTGCTTGGTGGAGCTCGATGGAGCAAGACTGCTGCGTTTCATCATCGAAGCGAACGACGGCGAACCACTCCGCGCTTTCTCGATCCGCTCCGTGCAAGAGGCACCGGTCCTGACCTAGAGCCTTGTTGCATGTCGAAATCGCCGGCGCTGCGCGCTTGATTTCACTCGCCGGCACATCGACGATCACTGCGTAGGCAGCCGACATCCGCTTGCTAAGCTAGAGCAAATCCTGCGCACTTCGTTGGACAAACGGTTCGAGCGTGCCCGGCGGGCTCAGCGCGCGCCCGGGATCCCACCCGGATAACGGGCGCGCCGGGGCTCGCTAACCGCGGCCAGCGTATGGGCGATGGAGGTGGGGCTGATGCCGTCGGCTGCTTGCGCTTGCGGGCTGCCCGCCAAACG